>NZ_JAELTK010000054.1:0-43163 GCF_016428765.1 Delftia sp. ASV31 | reverse complement strand
AACCCCGTGACGCCGCAGCAGTTCGCGCAGGTGATCCGCAGCGACGTGGCGCGCTGGAAGCAGCTCGCCAAGGACCGCAATATCCAGGCCGATTGAACCCGGCCGCTGGCGGGAGGCGCCCCAGGCCTTCCCGCTTCCCTATCAGGAGAAACGAATGAGTTTTGTTCCCGGTGAACGCCAGGGACCGAAAGGCCCGCTCAGCGGTGTGCGCGTGCTGGATCTGAGCGCCTATATCGCGGGGCCTTATGGCTGCTCGCTGCTGGCGGACCAGGGCGCCGAGGTCATCAAGGTCGAGCCGCCCGTGGGCGACAACCTGCGCAAGTACCCCTCCACGCTGGAAGCGGAAAGCCGCGCCTTCCTGGGCGTGAACCGCAGCAAGTGGGGCATGGTGCTGGACCTGAAGGATGAGGCCGACCATGCCGTGCTGCTGCGCCTGGTGCGCGAGGCCGATGTGCTGGTCCACAACTTCCGCCCCGGCGTGCCCGAGCGGCTGGGCATCGGTTTTGCGCAACTGGCCGCCATCAACCCACGCCTCATCTATTGCAGCGTCACCGGCTATGGCAGCCGCGGGCCGCTCAAGGCCAAGGCGGGCTACGACCAGGTGCTGCAGACCATGACCGGCATGTGCGCCATGCAGGGCAAGGCAGGCGGGCCGCCCGAGATTCTCTATGGCTCCGTGGTGGACTACTACGCCTCGGCCCTGGTGGCGGGCGGCGTGTCGTCGGCGCTGTACGAGCGCGAGAAAAGCGGGCTGGGCCAGCATGTGGGCGTGTCCCTGCTGCGCGCGGCGCTGACCATGCAGTCCGCACGCATGGTCTGGGCCGAGGGCGAGCCGCGCGAGGTAGGGCGCGACATGCGCTCCGGCGGCATCACGGGCATCCACCCGACGCGCGAAGGATATCTCTACATTTCGGCCAACACCGCGCATTTCTGGGCGGCGCTGTGCCGCAAGCTGGATCTGCCCGAGGTGGCCAGCGACGAGCGCTACGACTCCGTGCGCAAGCGCGCCCAGCACCGCGACGTGCTGGTGCCGCTGCTGCGCCAGGCGCTTGCGGGGCGCAGCGCACTGGAATGGGAGGCCTTGTTCGGCGAGGAAGTGCCCTGCGCGGCGGCCCGCACGGTGGAAGACATGTTCGACGACCCGCAGGTGCAGGCCGAGGGCATGGTCACCCGCTTCGAGCACCCGACCTTGGGCAGCTACCGGGGCTTTGCCGGCGCCGTCGAATTCGACCGCACGCCCGGCCCGCCGGCCTTTGCCGCCCCCACGCTGGGTCAGCATACCGAGGCACTGAAGGCCGCCGCGCAAGAGGGCTGCTGATGCAGGCACTGCCCGCTGGCGCCTGCGACGCCCATCTGCACGTCTTCGATCCGCGCTTTGGTACGTGTTTTGATACGCGTTTTGGTGCCCATGCCACGGCTGCCGACTATGCGCAGCTGCGCGGCGCCATGGGGCTGGAGCGCGCCGTCATCGTCCAGCCGCGTGCGCATGGCACGGACAACCGGGTCACGCTGCACGCCATCCAGTCGCTAGGCGCAGCAAGCACGCGCGGCATTGCCGTGGTGCACCCCGATATCACCGACGCACAGTTGCAGGCGCTGCATGACGGCGGCATTCGCGGCATCCGCTTTTCGCTGCACACCGAGCACGATGCAGCCGTGCGGCTGGACATGCTGGAGCCGTTGGCCGAGCGCATTGCCGCGCTGGGCTGGCATGTGCAACTGCACTGGCTGGCCAGCCAGATCGAGGCCCATGCGGCGCTGCTGCAGCGGCTGCCATGCACCCTGGTGTTCGACCACATGGCGCGGCTCGCTGACAGTGCTGACGGCGCTGGCGTGCACCAGTCTGCCTTCGGCGTGGTCCGTGGGCTGGTGCAGCAGGGCAGGGCCTGGGTCAAGCTCTCGGGCCCGTATCTGAACAGCCGGGCGGGCCTGGCCGCAGGCTATGCCGACTGCGACGCGCTGGCGCAGGCCTGGGTGTCCGAGGCCCCGCAGCGCCTGGTCTGGGGCAGCGACTGGCCCCATGTCACTGAAGCTGCCCATCCGCCGCAGACCCCCATGCTGCTGGCGCTGCTGTCGCGCTGGATTCCCGATGCGGCGCTGCGCGCCCGCGTGCTGGTGGACAACGCCGCCGAGCTGTACGGATTCGATTGAGGGCGCGGGGCACGCAAGCCTCGCAGCCCAGGTTTTCACCATTGAGCAACAGGAGACAGAAACGTGAAGAAGATCAAGACACTGCGGCCCGCCATGACGGTGCTGGCCTTGGGTATTGGGGCGGGGCTGGGCCTGTTCCAGGGCACGCTGCATGCGGCCGACTATCCGGCCGCGCAGGCCATCACGGTCGTCGTGCCGTTCTCGGCCGGTGGCGGTGCGGACAATGCGGCGCGCATCATCGCCAAGGCGCTGGGCGAGGTCTCGGGCCAGACCGTGGTGGTGGACAACAAGGCCGGCGCCAGCGGCGCCATCGGCGCCGCCCTCGTGGCGCGTGCCAAGGCCGATGGCTATACGGTGCTGTATGACGCATCGTCCTTCGCCATCAACCCCGCATTGCGCAAGCTGCCCTATGACCCGGCCAAGGACTTCATTGCCGTGTCCCAGGCCATCAGCGTGCCCAACATCCTCGTGGCCGCGCCGTCCTCGCCCTACAACAGCCTGGCCGACTTCATGAATGCCGCGCGGCAAAAGCCCGGCAGGCTCACCTATGCCTCCTACGGTCCGGGCAGCCTGGCCCAGATGGCGACGGAACTGCTCAAGGCAGACGCCAGGTTCGATGCCGTCCACGTTCCCTACAAGGGCGGGGCTCCCGCCATCGTCGATGTCATGGGCGGCCAGGTCGATGTGTACTTTGCCAACGCGGCCTCCAGCATCAACTACGTCAAGGGCGGCAAGCTCAAGGCACTGGCCGTGTCCTCGGCCAAGCGCATGCCGGACCTGCCCGACGTGCCCACGGTGGCGGAAAGCGGCATCAAGGGCTTCGAGGTCACGGAGTGGAACGGCTTCTTCCTGCCTGCGGGTACCGCGCCCGAGACCGTGCAGAAGCTGCAGGACCTGGTGCAAAAGGCCCTGGCCTTGCCGGCCACGCGCGCCAGCCTTGAAAAGCTGGGCCTGACGCCGGTGGGCAGTTCCTCCGCCGCCTTCACGGGCTTCGTGGCGGCCGAGCGCAAGCGCTGGGATGCCGTGGTCAAGGCCAATGGCATCACCGTGCAGTGAGCCGCCGCGCGTGACGGGGCTCAGGGCGTGGCGGTGACGCGCAGCAACTGCCCGCCCTGGGCGTCCGTCAGCAGGTGAAGCCAGCCGTCCTGTCCCTGGCGGACATCACGGATGCGCTGGCCCAGGCGCGTCAGCACCTGCTCGCTGGTCGTTACCTTGCCGGTCCACAGGGGGCAGGCCAGTCAGTGCCGGCGCGAGGCGCCCGTCACCGTGCACGATGCGCATGCGGCCCGGCCGACTGCGCTGTATCGCAGTCGGCCGGCCTTGATCTGGCAAACATCATGCACGACGCGGCCAGAGCCAGCGGCGCCCTGTCAACCACTGCGCAAAAAGCCCGCGCAGCCACTTGCGCGGGTGTATAAACAGCGCTCTTTCGGCGCCGGGCCGGGTCCCTGCGTGGGGCGGTCGGCGGCGCCTCCTACCCACCAGAGAATCCGCAAGGGAAAAGCAGCCATGGGCGCGCAATGGAAAGCAAAGGGCAAGGCGCTGGTCGCCGATGCCAAGGGAAAGCTGTTTGGCAAGCTGGCCAAGGAAATCATCGTCGCGGCGCGCGCCGGCGCCGATCCGGCAGGCAACTCGCGCCTGCGCATGGCCGTGGAAGCCGCCCGCAAGGCCTCCATGCCCAAGGACACGCTAGAGCGTGCGATCAAGAAGGGCTCGGGCGTGGGTGCCGATGCCGTCAACTACGAGCGCGTGGTCTATGAAGGCTACGGCCCCAACCGCGTGCCCGTGATGATCGAGTGCCTGACCGACAACGTGAACCGCACGGCGCCCAACATGCGCGTGTGCTTCCGCAAGGGCCAGATGACGGCCGTGGCCTGGGACTTCGACCATGTGGGCATGATCGAGGGCGAGCCCGAAGGCGGTGCCGATGCCGAGCTGGCCGCCATCGAGGCCGGCGCACAGGACTTCGAGCCCGGCGAGGAAGAGGGCACGACGCTGTTCATCACCGACCCGACGGACCTGGATACCGTGAGCAAGGCGCTGCCGGCCCAGGGCTTCAAGGTGCTGTCGGCCAAGCTGGGCTACAAGGCCAAGACGCCGGTCAGCATGGCCAGCCTGTCGGCCGAGCAGCAGGAGGAAGTGCAGGACTTCCTGGCCGGCATCGAGAACGATGACGACGTGCAGCACGTCTACGCGGGCCTGGTGGATTGATCCCGCTGCCCCCCGCTCCCCAGCAAAAAAGCCGCACGATGTGCGGCTTTTTTGTGGGTGCGTGCACCAGGCCTACTTGGTGCCGAAGATGCGGTCGCCCGCGTCGCCCAGGCCCGGCAGGATGTAGCCGTGCGCGTCGAGCTGGCGGTCCACGGCGGCCGTGTAGATGTCCACGTCGGGATGGGCCTTTTGCATGGTGGCCACGCCTTCGGGCGCGGCCAGCAGGCACATGAACTTGATGGACTTCGGGTTCAGCTGCTTCAGGCGCGCCACGGCGGCGGCGGCCGAATTGCCCGTGGCCAGCATGGGATCGACGACCAGCACGTCGCGCTCTTCCATCTCGGAAGGCATCTTGAAGTAGTACTCGACGGGCTGCAGCGTCTCGGGGTCGCGGTACAGGCCGATGTGGCCGATGCGCGCACCGGGCACGACGTTGAGCATGCCGTCGAGGAAACCGTTGCCGGCGCGCAGGATGGACACCAGCACCAGCTTCTTGCCGTCGATGACCTTGCCGGTCATGGTCTCCAGCGGGGTTTCGATCTCGATGTCCTGCAGCGGCATGTCGCGCGTGATCTCGTAGGCCATCAGCGTGGACAGCTCGCCCAGCATGCGGCGGAAGCTGTTGGTGCTGGCTTCCTTGCGGCGCATCAGCGTGAGCTTGTGTTGGACCAGCGGGTGGTCGATCAGGTGCAGAGTACTCATGGTTTTCTTCTGGAAAAAAGGGGCGCCGGCATTTGCGGCCGGCGCCAGGGGGCGGTTCAGTCGTGCAGAAAGCGTGCGTAGCGCGCCAGGTCCACATTGCCGCCGCTGATCAGAATGCCCACGCGCGCGCCCGACAGCGCAACCCCGCCATGCAGGGCGCCCGCCAGCGAGAGCGCTCCCGTGGGTTCGACCACGATTTTCTTGCGTTCCGCGTAAAAGCGCATGGCCTGCACCAGATGCTCGTCCGCCACGGCCAGGATATCTTCCACATGCTCGCGGATGATGGCGAATGTGATATCGCCGATGGACTGGGTCTGGGCACCGTCGGCAATGGTGTGGGGCGTGGGGATCTGCACGATCTGGCCTGCCCGCAGCGACTGGCGGGCATCGTCGCCGGCCTGGGGCTCGACGCCGTAGACCTTGCAGCGCGGCGCCAGTTGCCCGGCCGCCAGCAGGCTGCCCGACAGCAGGCCGCCGCCGCCCAGGCAGACGAACAGGTAGTCCAGGTCGGGCACCTCCTCGAACAGTTCCTTGGCCGCCGTGCCCTGGCCGGCGATCACGTCGCGGTGGTTGAACGGCGGGATCAGCGTCATGCCGCGCTCGTCGGCCAGGCGGCGGGAGATGGCCTCGCGGTCCTCGGTGAAGCGGTCATAGGTCACCACCTGGGCGCCGTAGGAGCGCGTGGCCGCCATCTTGGAGGCGGGAGCATCCTCGGGCATGACGATGAGCGCGGGCATGTCCAGCATCTGCGCGGCCAGTGCCACGGCCTGGGCATGGTTGCCCGAAGAGAAGGCCAGTGCGCCGCGCTTGCGCTGCTCGGGCGTGAACTGCGACAGCGCGTTGTAGGCGCCGCGTATCTTGAAGGCGCCCGTGCGCTGCAGGTTCTCGCACTTGAAGAACAGCTGGGCGCCCAGCAGCTCGTCGGCGGTGCGGCTGCGCAGTATGGGTGTGCGGTGGGCCACGCCCTCCAGCCGGCCGGCGGCGGCGGCGACATCGTCATAGGTGGGCAGCGAGGGTGGGCTGTTCGTCGTCATGGCGTGCGGTTCCGCAAAGTGGATGGAGGCGCTTTCGATCATAGCCGCATGCGCGGGCTTTCAGAGCCCTGAAATGCGCCAGCCGTTGCATGGCAACGGCTGGGTGCTATGGTGTTTGATGCGGCGCAGGGCCGGTGCGCCAGCGCTTCAGCGCTTCTTGTTGCCCAGGATGCCGCCTAGCACGCCGCGCAGGATTTCCTTGCCCAGCGAATTGCCCATGGTGCGCATGGTGGACTTGGCCATGGTCTGCACCAGGCCGTCGTGCTTGCCGCCGCGCGGGCCGGTGGTGCCGAACAGCAGGTCCTTGAGCCCGTCCATCATGGCGCCCCCTTCGCTCGCCGCAGGCGTGGCACCGGCCGGGCCCGTGCCGTTTGGCGCTGCGCCGTCGCCGGTCGCTGCCGTGCGGCCGCGCAGCACCTCGTAGGCCGATTCGCGGTCCACCGCCTTTTCATAGACGCCGGCCACCAGCGACTGTGCCAGCAGGGTCTTGCGCTGCTCCTCGTTGATGGGGCCGATCTGGCTGCCGGGCGGGATCACGTAGGCACGCTCGGTGATGCCGGGGCGTCCCTTGTCGTCGAGGAAGCTCACCAGGGCCTCGCCCACGGCCAGCTCGGTGATGGCGGCCTCGATATCCAGGCCGGGCTTGGGCCGCATGGTGGTGGCCGTGGCCTTGACGGCTTTCTGGTCGCGCGGCGTGAAGGCGCGCAGCGCATGCTGCACGCGGTTGCCCAGCTGGGCCAGCACGGTGTCGGGCACGTCCATGGGGTTTTGCGTGACGAAATACACGCCCACGCCCTTGGAGCGCACCAGGCGCACCACCAGCTCGATGCGTTCGAGCAGCACCTTGGGCGCGTCGTTGAACAGCAGGTGGGCCTCGTCGAAGAAGAAGACCAGCTTGGGCTTGTCGGGGTCGCCGATCTCGGGCAGGCGCTCGAACAGCTCGGACAGCATCCACAGCAGGAAGGTGGAGTACAGGCGCGGCGAATTCATCAGCTTCTCGGCGGCCAGGATGTTGACCACGCCCTTGCCGCCGGCATCGGTCTGCATCAGGTCGTTGATGTCGAGCATGGGCTCGCCAAAGAACTTGTCACCGCCCTGCGACTCGATGGCGACCAGTCCGCGCTGTATGGCGCCCACGCTGGCCGCGCTGATGTTGCCGTACTCGGTGGTGAACTGCTTGGCGTTGTCGCCCACATGCTGGAGCATGGCGCGCAGGTCCTTGAGGTCCAGCAGCAGCAGTCCGTTGTCGTCGGCAATCTTGAAGACCAGGTTGAGCACGCCCATCTGCGTGTCGTTCAGGGCCAGCATGCGGCCGATCAGCAGCGGACCCATGTCCGAGACCGTGGCGCGCACCGGGTGACCCAGCTCGCCGAACACGTCCCACAGCGTTGTGGGGCAGGCCAGGGGCTGGGGAATCTCGATGCCGCGCTCCTGCAGGGAGGCTGCCATCTTGGCGCCCGTGCTGCCGGGCTGGCTGATGCCGGACAGGTCTCCCTTGATGTCGGCCATGAACACCGGCACGCCGATCTCGGAGAATCCCTCGGCCATTTTCTGCAGCGTCACGGTCTTGCCGGTGCCGGTGGCGCCTGTGATCAGGCCATGTCGATTGGCCAGTGCCGGCAGCAGCAGGCATTCTGTGGCAGAGTGGCGGGCGATCAGAAGTGGAGCGGCCATTTCGGGTTTCCTCGGGGGAGCATGCGGTCAAAAGTAAAATCCCAGCCGCAAGGTTAAATCAATATCAAAGGACAGCCTGTGGCAGGACACAGTAAATGGGCCAATATCCAGCACCGCAAAGGCCGCCAGGACGAAAAGCGCGGCAAGGTCTGGACTCGCATCATCCGTGAAATCATGGTGGCGGCACGCACGGGAGGGGGCGATCTCAGCGCCAACCCGCGCCTGCGCCTGGCGGTGGAAAAGGCCAAGGCGGCCAACATGCCGGCCGACAACATCAAGCGCAACATCGACAAGGCCACGGGCAACCTCGAAGGCGTGACCTACGAGGAAATCCGCTACGAAGGCTATGGCATCGGCGGCGCGGCCATCATCGTGGACACCATGACCGACAATCGCGTGCGCACTGTGGCGGATGTGCGTCACGCCTTCAGCAAGTACGGTGGCAACATGGGCACGGAGGGTTCCGTGTCCTTCCAGTTCAAGCATGTCGGACAACTGATCTTCGCTCCCGGAAGCGACGAGGACCAGATCATGGAAGTGGCTCTGGAGGCCGGCGCCGAGGACGTGATCACCGATGACGAGGGAGCCATCGAGGTGCTGACCGCACCCGCAGAGTTCGAAACCGTGCGCGACGCGCTGCAGGCCAAGGGCCTGACGCCGGAGGTGGCTGAAGTCACCATGCGCCCGGAAAACACCATCGCCCTGCAAGGCGATGACGCAGCCCGCATGCAAAAGCTGCTGGACATGATCGAAGACCTGGATGACGTACAGGACGTCTACCACAACGCTGAACTATGAAAATTCTTGTGATTGGTGGCGGAGGCCGCGAGCACGCCCTGGCGTGGAAACTGGCTGAATCGCCGAAATCGACCAAGGTCTATGTGGCCCCCGGCAACGGTGGCACGGGCCTGGCCGGCGGCAAGGTGGAAAACCTCAACATCACCGACCCGCAGGCGCTGCGCGAGTGGGCGCAGGCCGAGAAGGTCGCGCTGACCGTGGTCGGCCCCGAGGCCCCGCTGGCTGCCGGCGTGGTCGATGAGTTCCGCGCCCACGGCCTGCGCATCTTCGGCCCCTCCAAGGCGGCCGCCCAGCTGGAAAGCTCCAAGGCCTTCTCCAAGGACTTCATGGCGCGCCACGGCATCCCCACGGCGCTCTATGAAACCTTCACCGACCCGGTGGCGGCCCATGCCTACGTGGACCGCCTGGGTGCGCCCATCGTGGTCAAGGCCGACGGCCTGGCCGCAGGCAAGGGCGTGGTCGTTGCGACAACGCTGCAGGAAGCCCACGACGCCGTGGACTTCATGCTCGTGGACAACAAGTACGGCGTGGCCCACAACGACGGCGGCGCCCGCGTGGTGATCGAGGAATTCCTCGCCGGCGAGGAAGCCAGCTTTATCGTGCTGTGCGACGGCAAGAACGTCCTGGCCCTGGCAACCAGCCAGGACCACAAGCGCCTGAAGGACGGCGACCAGGGCCCGAACACGGGCGGCATGGGCGCCTACTCGCCCGCGCCCGTGGTCACGGCCGACGTGCATGCCCGCGCCATGCGCGAGATCATCCTGCCGACCATCCGCGGCATGGAAAAGGACGGCATTCCCTACACCGGCTTCCTCTATGCGGGCCTGATGATCGACGCGTCCGGCCATCCCAAGACGCTGGAGTTCAACTGCCGCATGGGCGACCCCGAGACCCAGCCCATCATGATGCGCCTTAAGAGCGATCTGGTGGACGTCATGCTGGCGGCCACCGATGCCAAGCTCGACCAGGTCGAGCTGCAATGGGACCGCCGCACGGCGCTGGGCGTGGTCATGGCCGCAGCAGGCTACCCCGAGGACCCGCGCAAGGGCGATGCCATCAGCGGGCTGCCGCAGGACGCCGCCGACGCCATGGTCTTCCATGCCGGCACCCAGCTCAAGGACGGCGTGCCCGTCACCAGCGGTGGCCGCGTGCTGTGCGTCACCGTGCTGGCCGACAGCGTCAAGCAGGCCCAGCAAAAGGTCTATGACGTGGCGCGCGGCATCCATTTCGATGGTGCCCAGTACCGCCGCGACATTGGCTTCCGTGCCGTGAAGAACTGAGTCCATGGCAGAGCAATCGACCGGGCAGGCGCTGCCCGTGGCCCAGGTGCGCGAGTACCTGACGGGCCTGCAGGCCCGCATCACGCAGGCGCTGGAGCAGGTGGAAGGCGAGGGCGGTGCACGCTTTCTGTCCGACACCTGGAGCAAGGGCCCCGGCGAGCGCCTGCAGGGCGATGGCATCACCCGCATCATGGAGGGCGGCCGCGTGTTCGAGCGCGCGGGCTGCGGCTTCTCGCATGTGCGCGGGCCGCAGCTGCCGCCCTCGGCCACGCAGCACCGGCCTGAACTGGCGGGTGCGCCGTTCGAGGCCATGGGCGTGTCCCTGGTCTTCCATCCGCGCAATCCTTTTGTGCCTACGGTACACATGAATGTGCGAATGATTGCGGCCGGCTCAGATGCGGCCGGCTCAGGTGCGGCCGGCTCAGGTGCGGCAGGGCAACCGGGCAACGAGCCCACCTGCTGGTTCGGCGGCGGCATGGACCTGACACCGGTCTACGGCTTCGAGGAAGATGCACAGCACTTTCACCGCGTCTGCCGCGATGCGCTGGCGCCTTTTGGCGACACGCTCTACCCGCGCTTCAAGACCTGGTGCGACGAGTACTTCTGCCTGAAGCACCGCAACGAGCAGCGCGGCATCGGCGGCATCTTCTTCGACGACTTCTCTGAACTGGGCCAGGCGCGCAGCTTCGACATGCTGCGTTCGGTGGGAGATTCCTTTCTGGAGTCCTACCTGCCCATCGTCGAGCGCCGGCAGGCCATGGACTACGGGCAGCAGCAGGTCGATTTCCAGCGCTACCGCCGCGGCCGCTACGTGGAGTTCAACCTGGTCTGGGACCGGGGCACGCACTTCGGCCTGCAGTCCGGCGGGCGCACGGAATCCATCTTGCTGTCCATGCCCCCGCATGCGAGCTGGAGCTACCAGCGCGAGGACGCGCCCGGCACGCCCGAGCGGGCGCTGCTGGAGCAATTCCTGGTGCGCCGCGACTGGCTTTGAGCTCCATTGCCGCCATCTCCGGCCGCGTGGCGAAATCCGCGCGTGCAAGGGAATAGGCGGCAAAACTATAATTTCAATAGCTTGAGGCGCAGCGTTGGCTGCGTTCTCCACTTTCTTCGGCGCGAAATCTTCCGGCGATCTGTGGGCGAACTCCATGCATTTTGGAGCGCCGCTACAGCCAAGCCCTCTACGGGCCGCACGGCGCTCGCGCTATATTGATCCCATTTCTATTCCACTGATCACCGCCTGATGACCACTTCCACCAAATCGGATTCCGCAGCCAAGCGCGACGTGACCAAGCTGCAACGCGCCATTGTTGACGGCCTCGAAAACGTCAAGGCCCAAGACATCCAGGTCTTCAATACCGAAAAGCTCTCGCCGCTGTTCGAGCGCGTGATCGTGGCTGCGGGCACCTCCAACCGCCAGACCAAGGCGCTGGCCTCCAGCGTGCGCGACGCCGTCAAGCAGGCCGGTTTTCCCGTGCCACGCCAGGAAGGCGAAGAAAACGGCGAGTGGATCATCGTGGACTGCGGCCAGGCCGTGGTCCATGTCATGCAGCCAGCCATCCGCCAGTACTACCGCCTGGAAGAGATCTGGGGCGAAACGCCTGTGCGCCTGAAGCTGGGTGCTCCCAAGCCCACGCGCTCTGCCGCCACCGACAAGGCCGAGGAAAAGGCCAAGAAGGCCGCTTCCAAGAAGGCTGCTGCAACGGCCGCCAAGCCTGCTGCCAAGAAGGCCGCTTCTGCCGCCGCACCTGCTGCAGGCAAGAAGCCCGCTGCCAAGAAGGCAGCTCCTGCCAAGGCCGCTGCGCCCCGTTCCGCAGCTGCCAAGCCGGCCGCATCCCGTACGGCTGCTGCAAAGTCGGCCTCTCCCAAGTCCGCCGCCGTGAAGTCGGCCGCCGCCAAGGCGCCGGCCCGCAAGACGGCAGCGCCCAAGGCCATCAAGACCGTGGTGGTCAACCGCGCTCCCGCCAAGCCCAAGGCAGGTGCCGCTGCCAAGCCGGCCGCCAAGCGCGCTCCCCGCGCGAAGGCCTGAACGGTTCGGGACTGACGCTGCATGAAGCTGTTGATTGTGGCCGTAGGCCAGCATGTGCCCGACTGGGCGCAGACGGCCTACGACGACTATGCCAAGCGCTTTCCCCCGGAGCTCAAGGTGGAGCTCAAGGCCGTCAAGACCGAGCCGCGCGGCTCCAAGACGGTAGAGACCCTGTACGCGGCCGAGCGCAAGCGCATCGAGGCCGCCATTCCGCGCGGCACGCGCATCGTCGTGCTCGACGAGCGCGGCACCAATCTGACGACCAAGGCCCTGGCCCAGCGCCTGCAGGGCTGGCAGCTGGAGGGCGACGACGTGGCCCTGATCATCGGCGGCCCGGACGGACTGGACCCCGCCTTCAGGCAGGCTGCGCACGAGCGCATCCGCCTGTCGGACCTGACCCTGCCGCATGCCATGGTGCGGGTGCTGCTCATCGAGCAGCTGTACCGTGCCTGGTCGGTCAACGCCGGCCATCCCTACCACCGGGAATAGGGCCTGTCCCGGCTCCCAGGCTCTGCCAGCGGCCCTGTCACGCGGATCCGAGGATCTCGTGATACTATGATTTTGATAGCCTTCAGCGCTTTGCAACAAAGGGCTGAAGGCATTTCTCATTCTTATCATGCCGCCATTCATCTACCTTGCCTCCCAGAGCCCCCGCCGCCGCCAGCTGCTGGAGCAGCTGGGTGTGGCCCATGAGCTTTTGCTGCCCAACGCCGAGGGCGACATTGCCGAAGATGCCGAGGCCATAGAGGCCGAACTGGCCGATGAGGCAGCGCGCGACTATGTGCAGCGCGTCACCGCGCTCAAGCTCGATGCCGCCATGGCCCGCCATGCGCGCCGCGCCCTGGCGGTGGCGCCCGTGCTGTGCTCGGACACCACGGTGGCGCTGGATGGCCGCATTCTTGGCAAGCCTGCCGATGCCGACGATGCCCGCCGCATGCTGACCGCGCTTGCGGGCCGCGAGCACGAGGTGCTGACCGCCGTCGCCATACAGCACGGCACGCGGCGCCTGGCTGCTCTGTCGGTGTCCCAGGTCTGCTTCTCGGCCATGAGCGCGCAGCAGATCGACGCGTATGTGGCCTCGGGCGAGCCCATGGGCAAGGCCGGCGCCTATGGCATACAGGGCCGCGCGGCGGCCCATGTGCAGTGGCTGCACGGCAGCTACTCGGGCATCATGGGCCTGCCGCTGTTCGAGACGGCGGCGCTGCTGCGCGAGCTGGGCTGGGCACTGTAGGCCGGCTCCCCGACCTGGGCCCGCAGGGGCGTGCAGGCATGCGCAGACCGCCGATGGCAGCGGATGGCGCGGCAAGATAGTGGCAAGCGGCCACCGGCGCAATGATTGCCGGGCCGCCATGGCCGAGAAATACAAACGACAAAGCACACCACAGGCACAGCATGCAGCAAGACATTCTGATCAATTGGTCGCCACAGGAAACGCGCGTGGCCATCATCGAGAACGGCGCCGTCCAGGAGCTGCACATGGAGCGCCCGCTGGAGCGCGGCCTGGTCGGCAACGTCTATCTGGGCAAGGTCTCGCGCGTGCTGCCGGGCATGCAGTCGGCCTTCATCGACATCGGCCTGGAGCGCGCGGCCTTCCTGCATGTGGCCGATGTCTGGCAGCGGCAGGAAGGGGGCGAGGCTCCCATGTTCGCGCGCAAGGACATGCCTGTCGTGCCCATCGAAAAGCAGGTTTTCGAAGGCCAGACCATCATGGTGCAGGTCATCAAGGACCCGATCGGCACCAAGGGCGCGCGCCTGTCCACGCAGATCAGCATTGCGGGGCGATTGCTGGTGCTGCTGCCCCAGGATGACCATATTGGCATCTCGCAGAAAATCCCGCAGGGCGAGCGCGACGCGCTGCGCGCCCGCCTGCAGGGCCTGGTGGGCACCAAGGAAACCGGCGGGGGCGGCGGCTTCATCCTGCGCACCAATGGCGAAGACTCCAGCGACGCCGAGCTGGCCGACGACATCCGCTACCTGCGCAAGACCTGGAGCCGCATCAAGGACGCCTCGGTGCGCCTGCCGCCCATGTCGCTGCTGCACCAGGACCTGAACCTGCTGCAGCGCGTGCTGCGCGATCTGGTGGGCGAGGGCACGCAGAGCATCCGCATCGACTCCAAGGAGCAGTTCGCCCTGCTCATGACCTTCGGCCAGGAATACATGCCGGCGGCCGTGCCCAAGCTGCAGCACTACCGCGGCGAGCGGCCCATCTTCGATCTGTTCGCCATCGACGAGGAAATCGCCCGCGCGCTGGGCCGCCGCGTGGACCTCAAGTCCGGCGGCTACCTGATCGTGGACCAGACCGAGGCGCTGACCACGGTGGACGTCAACACCGGCGGCTACGTGGGGGCGCGCAATTTCGACGACACCATCTTCAAGACCAACCTGGAAGCGGCCCAGCAGATCGCGCGCCAGCTGCGCCTGCGCAACCTGGGCGGCATCATCATCGTGGACTTCATCGACATGGTGCGCGACGACCACCAGGCCGAGGTGCTGTCCGAATTCAAGCGCCAGCTCGGGCGCGACCGCGTCAAGACCATGGCGGGCGGTTTCTCGCAGTTGGGCCTGGTGGAGATGACGCGCAAGCGCACGCGCGAATCGCTGGCCCACATGCTGTGCGAATCCTGCCCGGTCTGCCAGGGCAAGGGCCATGTGAAGACCGTGCGCAGCGTCTGCTACGAGGTGCTGCGCGAAATCCTGCGCGAGGCGCGCCAGTTCAACCCGCGCGAGTTCCGCATCGTGGCCTCGCCCAAGGTGGTGGAGATGTTCCTGGACGAGGAAAGCCAGCACCTGGCCGGTCTGTCCGACTTCATCAAGAAGCCCATCTCGCTGCAGGCCGAGACAGCCATGGCACAGGAGCAATACGACGTCGTGCTGCTGTGAATCGATTTTATCCTGCTAATTCATTATCAATAGCAGCCCATCTATTGGTGAATGAATGGGTTCAATTGAACTCATTCTTGCGTTGCTATGGATTGTTGATTCCCGATAATTAACTTTGTCTCGGCTTTTTTGATACTGTTTGTTGCAATCAGTGCCTCAGCAACTGAAAGGGCGACGAATGGGAATCGACTCCACCATTGTGCGTGCAGCCATACACCCGGGAATTGGTGTGGCGCGTATTGGCAATAGTCCGGATGAGTACTATGTCGGCCCCGAGCTGATGCATGTGCCGCCCATGGCGCCGGGCAGCCTGCGCGATGCGCAGGGCGCGCTCAAGCGGCAGGCGGCGCGCTTTCGCGTCTACGGCTACAACGCCGCGGGCGAGGTGGTGCGTGAACTCACGTCCGACCAGGACCAGATCGAATGGGAAGTCGAACTGGCCAATACCAAGGCCGCCTGGTATCAATTCCAATTGGCGCTGGACGTGCCTGAAGCCGCAACGGCCGATCCCACGATTTTGCGCAATGCCACGGTGAAGGACCGGAAAAGCCTGGCCATTCGACCTGGAGCCCGCCGCATTGCCAAAGGCTCGGCCCCGGTGGCATTCGACAGCGGCAGTTTCTGCGGCAAGCCGGTTTATCTGGGCGAATTGCGCATTGAAAAGACGGGCCAGCTTCTCGTGCTGGGAGGCCGTGGCGTCTCTGCCTCCGTGGATGGCTCCAAGGCCACCACGTTTGCGAACAACGAGGGCTGGCATGACGATGTGGCCGACGGCCCCGTGCGTGCCAAGGTCGTCGTGGCTGGCGTTTCCGTGCCGGTGGATGCGGCATGGGTCACGGTTGCGCCGCCCAACTACGGCCCGCAGATGAAGTCGGTGCGCACCATGAAGGACCTGATGGAGGATGTGTACATCCACTCGGGCATGGCCGCCTTCCCGCTGCACGTCTCCTTCAGCCGGCACATCCTGCCCATACTCCAGCGCCAGAGCAGCCTGCAGTGGGCGAACAAGGGCTTTGCATCCCAGTTCGGCTGGGGCGGGGCGGCCAGTGCGGATGACGAGGCGTGGATCGCCAGGCTCAACAGCCCGGGCACGACCTGGGCCGAGCTGCGCCAGCAGGTGGCCAATGCCTTTCGCCGCTTTGACCGCGATGGCGCATCTCCCCAGCCCTGGCCCTGGCTGTATGGCGACGCCATGGCCGTGCCGCCCGCCGACACGCCGCGCCAGCATGCGGCGCTGACGGCCACGCAGCTGAGAATGCTGGACCTGTGGGCCGGCGGCCATTTCCTCTCCGACTGGAAACCCGGCCAGCAGTACCCTGCCCAACTCGCCGACGTGCCGCTGCAGGAGCAGCCGGCCATGCTCGACCATGCCGCCATGGACGACTGCCTGGCCGATGCCTTCCACCCGGGCTGCGAGATCACCTGGCCCATGCGGCACGCCAGCATGTACCGGGCGCCGTTCCGCATCCGCGAGGCGGCAGTGAATCCGCCCGAGCTGCAGCTCTACGGCTCCCGGCTCACGCCTGCGGTAGCCCTGTCCGAGAGCGGGCCGCTGTATGCGCAGGTGGCCGGCGACCTCACGCGCTGGATGGCGGTCCCCTGGCAGACCGACACCGCCAGCTGCCGCAGCGGCTATTACGCCGGCTATGGCCCACGCTACGACCCCTACCTGCCCACGTTCTGGCCGGCCCGCGTGCCCAACCAGGTGCTGACGCAGGAGGCCTATGAAAGGGTCATCGACACGGAGCTGCCGCGCGAGCAGCGTGTCGCCGCCTTCAACCGGCGCGAGTCGTGGTTCCGCACACTGGGTGAGGAAGGCTATGAGAGCGAGATCAACCGCATGATCAGCCACTTCGGTGACATGGGCGTCATCGAGAGTCGGCCCGGCCTGCGAGGCGACAAGGACTTCCCGCCGGTGATGCAGGTGGAAAACCGCATCGCCCCGGCGCCGTCGCACATGCTCAAGACTGCGGTGCAACCGGACGGGCAGGAGGCGCCTCCCCGCATCGAGCCCTTCGATGCAGACAACGAGCAGCAGTTGCGCGCCATGACGCAGCGCGGCCCGGTGCTGCCGCGCTGAGTGCCGGCCATGCCGTCGCACGCCATGGCCGCCGCGCCGCTGCCGGATGAGCTGGATGTGCTCGTCGTGGGCGCAGGGCCGGCGGGCGCGGCCGTTGCCGCGCAACTGGCAGGGCACTGCCGCGTAGCGCTGGTAGGACGCGCCGTGCAGGCTGGGCGGGCCATTGGCGAAACCCTGCCTGCTGCGGCCCGAGTGATTCTGTCCGACCTGGGCGTGTGGGATGCGTTCGCGGCACAGGGCCACCGTCCTGCCTGGTCGCGGCGGTCATTGTGGGGAAGCTCCGAGGTCATCTTTCAGGACGCGCTGTTCGACCCGCATGGCGCGGGCTGGCACCTGGACCGCAAGCGCTTCGACGCCATGCTGCTGGAGGCTGCGCGCAGCCGTGGCGTGCCCTGCCTGGTGCCTGCCACGCTGCGCAGCCTGCAGCGCCAGCCACCGGGCGCGCCCATGCGCTGGCGCTGCCTGATCGATAGGGCGCAGGGCGACCCGGCGCACGGCCCGTTGGAGCTGTCCTGCCGCATCGTGGTCGATGCCACGGGCCGCGCGGCCCGCGTGGCCCGGCAGGCGGGCGCCCAGGTCCACCGTGGTGGCCGCCTGGTCTGCTTTCACGCCTGGGTGGAGCCGCCATCGCATGAGCATGCAGGCACCACCATGATCGAGTCGGACGCCGAAGGCTGGTGGTACAGCGCTGACCTGCCCGATGGCAGTTGCGTGATTGCCTGGCAGACCGACATCGATCTGCCTGAAGCCCGGCGCCTGCGCAGCACGGCCGATCTGTTGGAAATGGCGCATCACACGGCCCTGGTGGGCGCGCGCAGCAGGGGCAGCCGGCTGCTGGAGCCACTGCGCGTGGCTGCCGCCCACGAACAATGGCTTGATGCAGCCAGCGGGCCGGACTGGCTGGCCGTGGGCGATGCAGGCCTGTCCTTCGATCCGCTGGCATCGCAGGGCCTGCTCAACAGCCTGGTCACGGGCAGCGAGGCCGCCCAGGCCGTGCGCCGCAGCCTGGCGGGCGACGCCGGTGCGTTGCCTGCCTGGGATGCGTGGATCCGGTCGATACGCGCCGCGTACCGCAGCCATCACCAGCACTACTATGCGCTGGAGCCGCGCTGGGCGAACGAGACGTTCTGGGCCCGCCGCCAGCGGGCGCCGGAGGCGGGGACCGGAGCCGACGTTATTGCCGCTCCAGCTTCGCCGTCTGCACGATCGCATTCCAGCGCTGGTACTCGGCCCGCGTGAATTCGCGGAAGGCCTTGGAGTCCAGCAGGCGCACTTCGCCGCCCAGCGCCGTCACCTTGGACTTGAAGTCGGCATGGCCCGCCACCTTGAGCGTGGCCTCTTCCAGGCGCTTGACGATGGCGGCCGGCGTGCCCTTGGGTGCCAGCACGCCGTTCCAGGTGCCGGTCACGAAGGTGGGGTAGCCGCTTTCCTTCATGGTCGGCACATCGGGCAGGGCGGGCAGGCGCTGCTCGGAGGTCACGGCCAGGGCCTTGAGCTTGCCCGACTGCACGAAGGGCAGGGCGGGCGTCACGTTCTCGAAGATGAAATCGATCTGGCCGCCCAGCAGGTCGGTCAGGGCCGGCGCGCTGCCCTTGTAGGGCACATGCACCATGTCCAGCTGGGTGGCGCTCTTGAACAGCTCGCCCGACAGGTGGATCGTGGAGCCGCTGCCCGGCGAGCCATAGCTCATGCCGGTCTTTTGCGCGGCGGCGCGTGCCACCAGGTCCTTCACCGTCCTGGCGGGCGTGCGCGTCTCGTTGACGACCAGCACATTGGGAATGGTGGTCACCAGGGCCACGTACTCGAAATCGCCCAGGTTCTTCTCGCTGAGGTTCTTGTACAGGCTCTGGTTGATGGCCTGGGTGCCGGCCGTGCCGAACAGCAGCGTGTAGCCATCATTGGCCGCCGAAGCCACGCGGCTGGCGCCGATGGAGCCGTTGGCGCCGGAGATGTTTTCCACGATCACGGGCTGGCCCAGCGATTCGGACAGGCCCTGCGCCACCATGCGCGCCAGCACATCGGTATTGCCGCCAGGGGCGAAGGGCACGACCAGCTTGACGGGTCGGGTGGGATAGGCATCCGCCCAGGCCTGGGGCAGGGGCAGCAGCGTGGCGCCAAGCAGCGCGGCAGCGCGCAGGAATTGCTTGCGTGAAAGGGTGCGGGGCATGGGGGATGTCTCCTGGTCGGTGTTTTTGAGGCGCAGCGGCCTTGGGCGGCAGCGGATTTTCAGGCGCCCCATGCTGGGCGGTGGCCGTCTTGACGTCAATCAATGTTTTGGCAGGACGTCATGCGGCGGGCGAATGACCTGTTCGGCCTTGCTCGGCAAATGAGAATGGATTGCATGACATGCGCTCGTTGGCAGGAGCGCATGCGCGGGTAAAGCCTCTGCTGCCTTGGCTAGGTTGATTTGGAACATACCTTGCGTCGCTGCGTAAAAGCCGCCGTGGATGCAGGAGGGAGGCAGGTGTCCTCCCTTTTGAGAACGCTGACTGTCAGCATGTTGCATGCGCCCCCCTCGCTGGTCAGTCGCTGAGTGTGCGGAGCCGGGGACCAAGGCAAGCGCATTGACCCAGGCAGATCTCGGACTGCCGGATGGCCTGGAATCTTGCTTGCTCGAATCCCGGCTGGAAGAATGGGCTTGCCTGAACCGGTGACATGGGCCTTTCGGTCAGCCCATGCTGAATACGTATCAGTTCAAATGAACAGCCAACAACTTGCCATCAGGCCTAGCGATATGTAACAGTCCGTTGGCAGAGGCTGAAAGACGACCGGCGGACGGAAACTGCCAGACGATCTTTCGAGTTGCGGGATCGATGGCGTAGGTCCGGTTGCCTTTTTCTTGAGTTACGCTAGATATGAAAAGCAGATTGTTGATGGCAATGATTTGATAACCGAAATCTGATCCCCAGCGATAAGGCGCAACAGTGTCGTTTGGCAGCCGCATGGACCATAGCAGCGACCCTGTGTCGCCGTCATAGGCATGCAACTGTGTTGCGATATTGCTGTTGGGATCTGGTGCCGCGAGGTAAACCACGCCGTTGCTCACGACCGGAGCGCTATGGAAGCTCAAATTCTTCGTCCAAAGACGCTTGTTTTGAGAAATGGAAAAGCTGCTGATTGAGCCATTTCCTGCACTGTGGCGTGCCGTGATGACCCGATCTGCTCCATCGAGCACGGAAATGCCCGGAGCACCCGCAACGAAGTCGTTGGTGAAAGGCTGCGGGTCTGCAATCAATGCAACTCTGCTGCCATCATCGATCCGGGAAATTTCCAGGAATTGATCTGGGTATGCATTATGGTTAAATCGGACCAAAATGGCGTAAACATGCTTGGTGTCGATCGCAGTCAAGGGGCTGTGCAGAACAAGCATGCCGGACTCATTGTCTGCTTTTTCCCACTGAGGCGTTGCAGTCTTCGTATCTACGCGACGCAGTGGATTGCTGGGATAGACGGAATGATCATCGCCTGTAAGCCAAGAGAAGTTTGTACCGGGCCTTCTGGAAATATTCTCCTGAAGGATGACCTTGCCCGTTTGAAGGTCCATGAACTTTGTAAGCGAGCTGTTTGGCTCTTTGGTCTGTGCAACCAAGTAGCCAGCCGACAGAACAGGGTTGCCTATCAAGTCCAAGCTCTGACTCCAGGCGACGCTGCCATCCTTCTCGTCCAGCGCCATCACAACCTTGTCAAGAAGGGTCTGGCTGTTGTAGAAGACGCGTGATCCTTTCACCAGCACTTCGTTATAGATGCCTTGGTTGCCCGCTGGCGCGCTGCGCATCCAGCGCAGGCTGAAGTTTGCCGGGTCCAGTCGGGTGCTCGTCTCGACACGGCCCGTGTGTCCCGCATTGCCCTGCACATTGCTCCAGTCGGAGGCTCCTTCGAGTTTTCCGAGTGGCTTGAGGTTGTCTGCCGTAGACAGGATATTGAGCTGGTAGGGCAGTTTCCAGGGCGACCCTGGGTAGGGGGATGCGCAGACCTTGGGGTCATCCCGGCACAGTGAGACGTTGATAAAGCCCGACCGCACGCCTGGGGCGCCATTCTCGGCAGTCTTGAGCTGGGCTAGATACCGATGAGAGTCCAGCCTCTCCATCGTTACCTCGGTTGAGAAGTCGCTGCTGGCCTCCAGTCTCAGGTTGAGTTGTTCCTGGATGCTTAATGAGGCCGTACCCACGACCTGCAGCTTCAGGGGCTCACCTTGTATAGCGATGGCTTCAAGCCGGGGCGGGTCGAATGCCAGGATGCTGCTGTCTCCTGTACCGCCAGGTCCCGGATCGGGTTTGACGACGGGCGGCTGGCCTGTGTTGTCCCCTCCTTGGTTTCCTCCTCCTCCACCGCCACAAGCCGTCAAGACTGCGGCCAGCAGTATCCCTGTCGCTTTTTTCATTCGATCTCACCTTCGCTGTTCAACAAAGCTGCGCATTCCAAGCTTGGAAAATCCCACAATATGGATTTGCAGCCAAGGCACGGATTCTCGCTGAATTGCAAGGCTCCCACCAGTAAGAGGGGCGGTGTTCGTCAATTTTTCTGGAAAACCAGCATGGCGTTACCAATCAAGTGACAGGTATGTCGTTGCCCATGGCATGAATGGACCATACCGGAATTAATTGCTGGCACAGGCTCAGAAATCCGCCTTCAGGCTCACCGTCAGATTGCGTGGCTCGCCCCACCAGCCCTGGTTGTAGAAGCCGATCTGGCTGTAGTACTGGCGGTCCAGCAGGTTGTTGAGCTGCACGCTGGCCGACCAGGTGGGGTCGATGCGGTAGTGAGCCGAGAGGTTGACCACCAGGTAGCTGCCCTGGCCGACCTGCACGCTCTGGCGCAGCGGGTTGGTCACGTTCTGCCAGATGCGGCTTTGCCAGCGCAGGTTGCCGCCCAGGCTCAGGCCCTGCAGCGCACCCTCGAAGCTGCGCATGGCCGTGAGCTTGACCAGGCTGCGCGGGTGCGCGGTGTTGAAGGCGGCGCCGCTGGCGCTGCGGGCCGTGTAGTGCGTGTAGCTGGCGCCCAGGCGCCAGCCCCGGGCCGGCTCGCCGCTGAGTTCCAGATCGATGCCGCGCACCTGCGCGCCCTTGATGCCGCGATAGGCCTTCTGGTCCGTGGTGCCGTCGATGAATTCGCCCGTGTCCTGTGCCAGGTTGTCCTGGCGGGTCTGGAACAGCGCGGCAGAACCCTGCAGCCGGTCCTGCAGCCAGGAGCCCTTGAGGCCCAGCTCGAAGGCCTGGCCGGTGACGGGGTCCAGGATGCTGCCTTGCTTGTCGCGGTAGTTCTGGGGCGTGAAGATTTCCGTGTAGCTCAGGTAGGCCGTGTGCCGGGCATCGATGTCCCACAGCAGGCCGGCGTAGGGCGTGATTTCGTTGCTGTAGCGGTAGTCGCGCAGGCTGCCGAAGTAGTTCTGGCGCGTGGACCAGCGGCTCAGGCGGGCGCCGGCCACTGCCGTCCAGCCATCGGCCAGCGAGAAACGCCCCACGGCATAGCCGCCGCTTTGGCGCATGCGGCTGTCGTCGCCGCCGTTGGAGACGTCGGACCAGCCCGGCTCGGCCAGGCTGCCGTTGCGCCAGTCGAGGAAGTTGTCCGTGGCAGGCGGCGTGCCCAGCGGTGCATAGCGGCGGATGTCGATGTCGTCGCGCACATGGTTCCATCCCACGGCAATCTCGTGCTGGCGCCCGAACAGCGCGACCGGGCCGCTGGCCGTGAGGTGCAGGCTGTCGCGGGAGCGGTCGCCCCGGTATTTGATGAAGGAGTTGGCCATGCCCAGGCCGGTGGTGGCGTCCGGCGCGCCGCCCCGGTAGACGTAGCGCATGTCGTAGTTGCCTTCGTTGCGGCTGTAGGCGGCGCGCAGCAGCCAGCGGTTGTCCAGGCGGTGGGTCAGGTCCAGCGTGGCCGTGGTGTTCTCCGTGCCGAAATGCGACCAGCGCGCGTTGTTGGACACCGAGCGGTCGAAGTCCGTGCGGCTGCCGTCCGCATAGAACAGCGGAAAGCCGGCGCCCATGCCGGGGCTGGTGTTCTTCTGGTATTCGAGGCTGGTCACGAGCCGGGTGGCGGGCGTCAGGGCCGCGCTGACCACGGCGTACAGGCCCTGCCTGCGCTGGCCAAAGTGGCTGACGTAGCTATCGCTGTCCGATTGCACGGCCACGACACGGCCATGGACGCGGCCTTCGCGGTCCAGCGGCAGGGACAGATCGGCCTCGGCGCGGCGAAGGTTCCAGCGGCCCAGCGTCAGCGAGGCATGGCCGCCCGCCGTCTCGCGCGGCTGCTTGCGCACGAAGTTCACCGTGGCCGACGGATCGCCCGAGCCATTGAGCAGGCCCGTGGCGCCGCGCACGATTTCCACACGGTCGTAGAAGGCGGTGTCCATGTCGGTGGCGCCGAAGTTCCACAGGCTGTTGATGGGCGAGGCCAGCCCGTCGAACTGGAAGTTGCTAACGCCAAAGCCGCGCGAGGAAAACTGATAGCGGTTGCTGTCGCTGCGGCTGACCGACAGGCCGGGGGCGGAGGCCTCCAGCGTCTGCGAGACCGTGAGCTGGCCGGCATCGTCCATGAGCTGGCGCGTGATCACGCTGACCGACTGCGGTGTCTCGCGTGCCGACAGTTGCAGGCCCGTGGCCGTTCCCGTGGAACCGCTGGTGTAGCGCGCCGTGCCTTCGGTGATGCCCGCATCGGCGGCGGCGCGCACGGTGACGGTGCCCAGTTCGGTGTCGCTGTTCCTGGCAGGGGGCCTGTCCTCGTCGGCGGCCCAGACTGCTGGCGCAGGGGCGGCACACAGGGCGCAGATCAGCAGGGATAGCGGGGTCCGCGCGCCTTGGAGGTGTCGCGGGGCGGGGTTTTGAATGCGAATGCTCATCATTTCCATGGTCCTGGGCGTGAGCCCGGATTGTGGGAAATGTGCGCCGCCGCCGCCTGTTCCCGGCGACGCCAGTCCTATGGTTTGCGACGCAGGCTGCCTTGGCTGGGCGCGTGGCCGAAGCGCTGGCGAAAGGCCGTGGCGAAATTGCTGGCGTGCTGAAAGCCCACGCAGTCGGCCGCTTCCTGCACGCTCCAGCCCTGTGCCAGCCGCTCGCGCGCCAATTGCATGCGGCGCTCGCGCAGCCAGCCGAACACGGTCTGGCCGTAGGCGGCCTGGAATTTCTCGCGCAGCGTGGTCGGGCTCATGCAGGCCAGGCGCGCCAGGTCGTCCAGGCTGTGCGCCTGGCCGGGCGCTGCATCCATGCACTCGCGCACGCGCTCCAGGCCGCGCCTGTCCCGGGGGTGGATGCGCGGCGAGGGCGCAGGCCGCGGCTGCGCATGTGCCTGCAGCGCGCAGGCCAGCACCTGCAGCGCAATGCCTTCGCGGTGCAGCCGGGCCAGGCTGCCGCTCCAGACACCATCGAGCAGTTGGCGCAGCGACACCGCCAGATGCTCGGGCAGCGACCAGGCATGCAGCGGCGGGCCGGACTGCCGCAGGGCATGGTGCAGCAGCTCGGCCAGTTCGGCATCGGCGCAGGCCTCGGGCGTCTCGATGGACAGGTTGAAGCCACGCACCCTCTGGCCTGCCGCATGGGTGGCCTTGAGCACCTCGGTGTCGCCGCAGGAGAATGCCGCTGCGGCATGGCGCGTCACGCTCAGGGCCTTGCGGGCGCCGGGCAGCTGCAGCTCGGCCTGGCCGTCCAACAGGACCACGGCGGTGAAGCGCCGCGGATGCTCGGACGTGGATTCATAGCCATGGTTGATGCGGATGTCGGAGCTGACCAGCTGCAGGCCCGAAGGCAGTTGATGCTCCTGCACCTGGCCCTCGAAGATGCAATCGTTTTCGGAAACGGTGGAGAGAAAGCGCACGCTGAAACCGTGGCGCTGGCGCATGGCGTCGAGCTGCGCCGTGGTGTAGCGCTGGGAAGGGGCGGGCATGGGCGGAGGCGGAAAGGCGGTGGCGGGAAGCGCTCGCTGCAGTGAACGCTTCTCATTATCGCTGCAGGCTTGCTACGGCCCTGCGCCGTCCAGCCCGCAGATGCGCAGGCTCAGGGCAGGGCGCAGACAAAGCTGGCCGCATCCTCCACACTGCCCGTGCCGGCGGCTGCGCCCTCGAACCTGTACCTGGCAATCTTCGGATACGGGCACAGCGGGCGCGTGCGCTGCGGAAAGTCCGCGCTGGACGGCAGGGCCCTGGCGGCGATGGTGTCCGGGGCGATGCCTTTCTCCACCCAGTCGACCATGGCCTGTATGGAGTCGAAGCTGTCCGTGGCCGGGCCGCCCGAGCAATGGTTCATGCCCGGCACGAGGAAGGTGCGCGCAAAGTCCTGCGTGGCCTGCATGCCTCCGTTGTTGGCGGCCAGGCGCTCGTAATAGTCCAGCGTGTCCAGCGCCGAGAAGATGGGGTCGGACATGCCGTGGATGAAGAGCATCTTGCCGCCGTGCTGCCGGAAGGCCGTGAGCCGGTCATCCCGGTAGGTGTCATAGATGGCCGAGTAGGCCTGCATGCGCGCCGGGTCGGTGTCGAAATTGAAGGCCAGCGGGTTGAAGCCCAGGTCTGGCGGCGTGAGGAATTCGTTGACCAGCGCATCCACGATCAGCGTGATGTAGCGCGAATCCGGCGTGGCGGTGGTGGAGCTGCCCAGTGTCCAGGTGCGCCAGCCCGGCGCTGCCAGGCCCGGATCCCACGGCTGGCCCGCATACAGGGCCTGGCCTGCCGAGTTGCGCGGCCCGGCAAACACGTTTCTGAGCGCGTTCACCTGTCCGCTGCTCAGGCAGCTGCCGGTCTTGGCGCCGCCGCACTGCAGCACGCCGGGGTCGAAATGGCAGGCCTTGACGTGGTTCACCATGCCATCGGCCACGCCGTCGGCCGCATCGCAGGAGGCGGTCACGGCCTTGGCCACCAGGTTCAGGTCCTCGTTGCTGAAGGCCCGGGAGAGGATGCGCCGGCCGCTGCTGTCGGTCGGCGCGATGGCTTCGAACTCGATGGTGTTCCACATCGCGGCCACCGTGGCGCCGCTCGATACCCGCATGGCAGGGGCACCGGCCGTGATGGCGTCGAAGTAGTCGGGAAATCGCTGCGAGAACACCATGCCCTGGCGTCCTCCGCCCGAGCAGCCTGAAAAATAGGAGTGCTCAGGCTTGCGCCCGTAGCGCGTGGAGATCAGCGATTTGGCCGCCACGGCGGTCTTGTCGTAGGCGTTGTAGGCGTGGTCCAGCCGGGCCTGAGGGTCGGCACCGAAGCTGGCCGTGGTGCCGGTGTGGCCCGCGTCGGTGGAGACCACCGCAAAGCCCTGGCCCAAGGGCGAAGGCGTTGCGCCTGAGATGCTGGAGCTCAGCGAGGTGTCGCGCAGGATGCCGTCGTTGCCACCGCCGCCGATGAAGAGAAACCGGCCGTTCCATTGGTCCGGCAGGCTGAGCTGGAACCCGATGGCGTAGTTCTTGCCGTCCACGCCCACGCGCGGGTTGATGGCGCCGGTGACTACGCAGTGCCCGGGCAGCAGCGCGCCGGTGCTGGCGCCGCCCGGCCTGCGGGTGTCGGGCGGCACATAGCTGGTGGACAGCCGGGTGGCCGCAAGGCCTGCCCTGCCAGGCAGGTCGGCGCAGGCGGCCGCCGGCGTTGCGGCATCGGCCAAAGTGGGGCTGCTGCCACCGCCGCAGCCCGCCATGAGAAGGGATGCGGCAAAGGCGGCCGTGGATGGAAAAACGCGCCGCAAGGCGCGTGGGGCGTGGTCGGTTCGCATGGCTTGTGTCTCCTGTCGCCCGAGCGTAAGACCAGGGACGGAGGGGCCATGTCATCTCAGAGGATGACGGGACAATCCGGCGTGGGCGCTGCCCCGCGCCCGGTTTCAGAGTTTGCGCAGCCGCTCCAACGCCGCGCGCAGCGTGCTGTCTTGCTTGGCAAAGCAAAAGCGCACCACGCGCTGGTCGAAGCCGTCGCCATAGAAGGCCGACAGCGGGATGGCCGCCACGCCATGCTCCCGGACCAGCCACTGGCAGAACGCGGCTTCGTCCAGGTCCGACACGGCCGAGATGTCGGCGCAGACGAAGTAGGTCCCCGCCGTGGGCAGCAGGCGCAGGCGCGAGCCTTCCAGGCCCTGGCGGAACAGGTCGCGCTTGGCTTGGTAGAAGGCGGGCAGCTGCAGGTAGGGCGCAGGGTCGGCCATGTAGCTGGCCAGGCCCGCCTGCATGGGCGTGTTGACGGTGAAGACGTTGAACTGGTGGACCTTGCGGAACTCGGCCGTGAGCGCGGCCGGCGCGGCGACGGTGCCCACCTTCCAGCCCGTGACATGGTAGGTCTTGCCGAAGCTGGAGACGATGAAGGCGCGCGCCGCCAGGCCGGCAAAGCGCGCGGCGCTCTGGTGCTGGCAGCCGTCGTAGACCATGTGCTCGTAGACCTCGTCGCTGATCAGCAGCACGTCGGTGGGCGCCAGCAGCTCCTGCAGCTGCAGCATCTCGGCATCGCTCCAGATGGTGGCGCTGGGGTTGTGCGGGCTGTTGATGATCAGCAGCCGTGTGCGCGGCGTGATGGCGGCGGCAATTTTGGCGAAGTCGGGCTTGAAGCTGCCCGGCGTCAGCGGCACGCGCACGGGCACGCCGCCGGCCAGCTCGATATTGGGCACGTAGCTGTCGTAGCAGGGGTCGAGCACGATGACTTCATCGCCCGCATGCACGGTGGCCAGGATGGCGGTGAGGATGGCCTGCGTGGCGCCGGCCGTGACCGTGATCTCGGTGCCCGCGTCGTAGCGGCGGCCGTACAGCGCCTCCATCTTGTCGGCCATGGCCTGGCGCAGCTGCGGCAGGCCGGGCATGGGCGGGTACTGGTTGTGGCCGGCCTGCATGGCGGCCGTGACGGCATCGACCAGCCTGGGGTCGCAGCCGAAGTCGGGGAAGCCCTGGCCCAGGTTCACCGCCTGGTGTTCGGCGGCCAGCGCCGACATGGTGGTGAAGATGGTCGTGCCCACATGGGGCAGGCGGCTGGGGAAGGCGGGCGTGCGGGGCGTGGCAGAGGTCATGGCGGAGACAGCGGAAAACGGGAACGGGCCCGCACTGCGGGCCCGGTGGGGCGGAGGATCAGAGTTCGTAGTCGTGCACGTGGCCGCTCATGGCGCGCATGATCAGGTCGCGCGTCAGGCGGTCGCTGAGCAGTTCGGCGAAGCGGTAGACGAAGTTGCGCAGATAGGCGCCGCGCTTGATGGCCACGCGCGCCACGCTTTGGCCGAACAGATGGCCCATGGGGCGCACCACGAGGTCGTTGACCGGATCGTCGCGCATGGCCATCTCGGCCACGATGCCGATGCCCAGGCCCAGGCGCACGTAGGTCTTGATCACGTCGGAGTCAATGGCCTCCAGCACGATGCGCGGACGCAGCCGGCGCGTGGCGAAGGCCTGGTCGATCTTGCCGCGCCCGGTGAACGAGGGGTGGTAGGTGATCAGCGACTCATGGGCGATGTCGTCCAGCGTGATGCGCTCTTTCTGCGCCAGCGGATGGCCCGTGGGCATGACCAGCACATGCTGCCATTCGTAGCAGGGCAGGGTGACGAGATCGGGGTAGTCGGCCAGGGACTCGGTGGCCATGCCGATGTCGGCGATTTCGTCGATGACCATGCGCGCCACCTCGGCCGGCGTGGCCTGGTGCAGGCTGATGGTGACCTTGGGATACAGGTCGCGCAGCCGTGCCACGGCGGGCGGCAGCACGTAGCGGGCCTGGGTGTGGGTGGTGGCAATCGACAGCGTGCCGCTGTCCTGGGCGCTGTACTGCTCGCCGATGCGCTTGAGGTTGCCGATCTCGCGCATGATGAGTTCGATGCTCTTGAGCACCTCCAGGCCGGGCTCGGTGATGCGCTTGAGGCGCTTGCCGTGGCGCGCGAAGATGTCGATGCCCAGCTCCTCCTCCAGCTCGATGATGGCCTTGGAGACGCCGGGCTGCGAGGTGTGCAGGGCCTTGGCCGCCTCGGTGAGGTTGAGGTTGCGGCGCGCCGCTTCTTGGACGAATCGGAATTGGTGCAGGTTCATGGCGGTGACAGCTGGGTGCAGCGCGCCATTATGCTGCATTTATATAAAGAAGCGATTCGTTATTTCAGCTTCCTGACCTGCCGGAAGGCTCCGTGGCCGCCAACGCCAGCTCTGCCAGCAGGGCCGTGACACGTGGATGCTCGCCCACGGCAGGCTCCAGTTCCACGGCCACCTGTGGGTAGGTGTGGCGGATCTCCTGCACCAGCTTCGGGATGTCCTCACGCGCATGCTTGCCCGTGCCCAGGAACAGGGGCAGCACCGTGATGCGCGTGGCACCCGCCTCGACCAGCCCGCGCGCGGCGGTGGGCAGGTCGGGCGCACAGGCTTCCAGGTAGGCGCATGCAGCCAGGCTGTGGGGCCGCGTTTGCCTGACGGCGCCGAGCACGGCCTCGATGGGCTGGCGCCACAGGGCGTCGCGGGAGCCGTGGGCCAGCAGGATCAGGCCGGCAATGCCGGCCGCTGTTGTGTCGTTTTGCATGGCAACGGACCTAGCGGCGCAGCACCAGCCAGGTGAAGGCGGTCAATGAAAGAAGGCTGTAGAGCAGGCCCGGCGCCGCAGCGGTCAGCCAGGGCGACCAGGTCTGCAGCGTGCCGATGTAGCCGAACACGTTGTTCAGCAGGAAGAAGCTGATGCCGGCCATCACACCGCCGAACACATAGGCCGCGATGCCGCCCGAGCGGAAATGCAGATAGGCAAAGGGCAGGGCCAGCACCACCATCACCAGGCAACTCATGGGGTAGAAGACCTTGCGCCAGAACTCGATCTCGTACTTCTGCGCGGCCTGGCCGTTGGCCTCCAGGTGGCGCACGTACTGAAACAGCGAGATGGTGGACATGCGGTCGGGCTTGAGCAGCGCGGCCGAGACCATTTCGGCGCTGATGCCGGTCTTCCAGACCAGGCTGTCCTCCTTCTCGCGCAGCAGCACCATGCCTCCGTCGGCCTTCGCCTTCAGGCGGCTGGCCTCAACGCCCTGGAGCGTCCAGGATTCGCCATCCTCGCTGACCTGCGCCGCCTGCGCATGGATCTGGGCCGAGATGCGGCCCTGGCCGTCAAAGTCGAAGATGCGCACATTGGAGAAATCACCGGGCCCGCGGATGGCGCGCACGTTGATGGCGATGGAGTGATCGCCCTGGCGTTCCTTGAGCCAGGCACCCGTGGCGCCGCGCGACAGCTGGGCCAGGTGGATGGCGCGGATGTTCTGGCCCGCGTTCTCGGCCGCCGGCGCCAGGTAGTCGCCCGTGCCGAAGGTGGCCAGCACAAAACCCAGGCCCAGCACCATCAGCGTGCGCAGCGCCAGCCAGGGGCCCATGCCGCTGGTGCGCATGATGGTGAATTCCGAGCTCTGGGCAAAGCGCGCCATCACGTAGATGGTGCCGATCAGCACGGTGATGGGCATCAGCTCGTACAGGTGGCTGGGGATGCGCAGCACCACGAAGAGCAGGGCGTGCGTGATCTGGTAGCCGTTGTTGCCGCCGCGCCCGACCCAGCGCAGCTCATCGACCAGATCGAAGAAGAAGAACAGCGCCAGGAAGGCCAGAGTCACATAGCCGACGGCCGCGATGATGTCGCGGTACAGCAGGTTTCTCAGAACTCTCATCAGGGCACCGCCTTTGCGTCATCCAGGGCAGTCGGCTTGCAGGGCCTGCGCCACAGGTCGCGCGGCGACCAGCGCTTGTGCCGGGCCAGCAACACCAGCAGTGCCAGCAGCAATGTTCCTCCGTGCAGCAGGGCCGTCATGGCGGGCATGCTCAGCTTGCCCGAGGCCACCCAGTTCTCGCCCAGCGTCATCAGGTTGTAGTACACGATGAAGGCGAACAGCGCGAGCATGAGGCTGCCGCTGCCGCCAGCGCGTGGGTTCACGCTGGCCACGGCCAGGCCCAGGATCACGAAGTTCAGCGCCGCCAGCGGCAGGCCTATGCGCCAGCCCAGCTCGGCGCGGTAGATGGGTTCGGTGCGCGGCAGCAGCTCATGCGTGTACGTGCTGCGCGCGGCCATTTCCTCGGCGGCGGCCAGATTGCTGCCGCCGCCGAGCTGCGTGCCGTATTCCTTGAACTCGCTGATCTTCACCGAGCCGTCGCTGGTCTGCGTTTCCATGCGCTGGCCGTCGGTCAGCACGGCCATGCGCTCGCCCTTGACCACTTCCAGCCGTGCCCCGCGCGCCGAGGTCACGGACTCGCGCCCGCGCTCATTGGCCACGATGAACACATTGTTGGCAGCGGTGGCGCTGGGCACGTCCTTGTCGATGAAGAACACGCGCGAGCCGCCGGCAGACTCCTGGAACTCGCCGGGGGCGATGCGGTCAATGTCGCTGCGCTGCTCGAACTGGGTCTTGATCTGCTCGATCTGCTGGTTGGCCCAGGGCAGGATGCCCAGGCCCAGCACGGCGATCACGGCCAGCACCGGCCAGGCAAAGCGCAGCAGCGGGCGCAGCAGGCTGGCCAGCCCCTGGCCTGCGGCGAACCAGATCACCATCTCGCTGTCACGGTACATGCGCGACAGCGAGCCGACCACGGCCACGAAAAGCCCCAGGCCCAAAATCGTGGGCAACTGGCCAAGCACCGTATAGCCCATGACCAGCAGAACGTCGGAAGGGCTGACATTGCCCTTGTAAGCCTGGCCCAGCGTGCGGATCAGCATCATGGTCATAACGACCGTGATCAGCACCACGACCGTGGCACCGAAGCTGCGGGCCAGCTCTTTGCGTATGGATGAATCGAATAACATTGGCTGAAAGGAAAACGCCGATTATGAACTTTGAACTGAAGCCGTTGACGACTGCCGCAGCAGTACGTGAAAAGTGTGACCTGTTGTTGGTGCTGGTGACCGAAGCCACGGTCACGGGCAGCGACGCGCTGTCCACCCTGGTCGCACACGCGGTCAAGGCCGGAGATTTCGAAACGGCAGCCGGCAAACAGCTGGCACTGTACGGCCTGCCAGCCGTCGCTGCACGCCGAGTCGTGCTGCTGGGCGCGGGCAACGGCTCGGCACGGGAAGTGCGCCAGGCCGTGGCCGGCGCAGGTGCCGCGCTCAAGGCGACCGGTGTTGGCAAGGCCTTGCTGTGCTTTGGCTTCGATGCGGCAGGTCCTGCCGTTGCTGCCGCCGTTCTGGCGGCGGCCGATGCCTGCTACAGCTATACCCACACCAAGCCGCAGGCCAAGCCCGTGGCGCTCAAGAAGCTGGTGATTGCCACAGCCGTCAAGGCGGGCGACAAGAATGGCGTTGCCGACGCTTTCAAGACCGCCGTGGCCCAGGCCGAAGGCATGACCCTGGCACGCGAATGGGCCAATCGCCCCGCCAACCACGCCACGCCCACCTTGCTGGCTGACGCGGCCCGCGCCCTGGCCAAGCTGCCCGGCATCAGCTGCAAGATCCACGGCCCCGCCGAAGTCGCCAAGCTCGGCATGGGCGCTTTCATGGCCGTGGCCCAGGGATCGGAGCAGCCGCTGCGCTTCATCGAACTGCACTACAACGGCGGCACCAAGGGCGCCGCGCCCGTGGTGCTGGTCGGCAAGGGCATCACTTTCGATACCGGCGGCATCTCGCTCAAGCCTGCCGCTGAAATGGACGAGATGAAGTTCGACATGGGCGGCGCCGCCAGCGTGCTGGGCGTGTTCCATGCGCTGGCCCGGCTGCAGCCGGCCGTCAATGTCGTCGGCCTCATTCCGGCGTCCGAGAACATGCCCGGCGGCGCTGCCGTCAAGCCGGGCGACGTGGTCACCAGCATGAGCGGTCAGACCATAGAAATCCTCAACACCGATGCCGAAGGCCGTCTCGTGCTCTGCGATGCGCTGACCTACGCCGCCCGCTTCAAGCCCCGCGCCATGGTGGACATCGCCACGCTGACCGGCGCCTGCGTCATCGCCCTGGGCGGGCTGCGCAGCGGCATGTTCTCGCCCAGCGACGAACTGGCCCGCGCGCTGGAGCAGGCCGGCGATGCGGCACTGGATCCCTGCTGGCGCATGCCGCTGGACGAGGAGTACGGCGAAGGCCTCAAGAGCAATTTCGCCGACATGGGCAATGTGGCTGGCCGCGCGGGTGGCGCAGTCACGGCAGCCAAGTTCCTGCAGCGCTTTGTGGGCGACATTCCCTGGGCGCACCTGGACATCGCCGGCACGGCCTGGAAGAGCGGCGCCGCCAAGGGCGGTACAGGCCGCCCCGTGGGCCTGCTGCTGCACTATCTGCTGGCCGGCATCGATGCTGGCAAGGCGCAGGCCAAGGCTGCTGCATCCCATAAAGCTGCTGCACCCAAGAAACCTGTGCCACCCAAGGCAGGACCTGCCGGCCGCCGCAAGGCTGCAGTTGCCGCTCAGCCGGAGCAGGCATGAGCGCATCGTCCCCATCAGCCCGGGCCTGTTTGAAGGGAGCATCGCTTGACTGAAGTGGCCTTCCATTTCAACGCGCCCGACAAGCTGGCCTATGTCTGCCGCCTGGCGCGCAAGGCGCTCAGGCACCGCACGCAACTGGTGGTGCTGGGGTCGCCGCCGCTGCTCAAGGCCTTGTCGCCCAGGCTGTGGAGTGTCTCGCCCACCGACTTCCTGGCCCATGCGGGCGAAGGCGATGGGGCAGACATCATGGCCTTCTCGCCCATCGTTTTGCTGGAGCGGCTGGACGGCGCGCCGCACCACGACATGCTGGTCAACCTGGGCGGCGAAGTGCCCGAAGGGTTCGAGCGCTTTGCGCGTGTCGTCGAAGTGGTTTCCGCCACCGACGAGGAAGACCGCCACCTGGCCCGGCAGCGCTGGAAGCACTATGCGGCCCAGGGTATTTCCATCAAGCGCCATGACCTGGTCCTCAAGGAGTAAGCCATGAGCGCTCCTCCCTCCAAAACCCCACCGCGCTTTGTTCCCACGCTCACCGATGTCGTTGCGGTGGATGCGGTGCAGGCATCGGTTCAGACGGTCGAACCCCAGGCACCCCTGGCACACCCCGTGTCCGAACTGCCGCTGACGGACGAAGCGACGCCCTGGGCCAGCGAAGGCATGCTGGCGCCTCGGCGTGGCGTGGTCACCCTGCCTGCGTCCCTGCCGCCACTGCCGCAGGACCTGGAACCCCAGCGGCCCATGGTCACCGAGCAGGCTGCACCCGAGGAAATCCCGACACCTGCAATGCAGCCCGTGCTCTCGGACTATCAGCCGCCCAGCGCCCCGTCCGTGGAAATGCAATTGGCCCAGGAAGGCCGTCTGGCCGAAATGGCTGACGTGACTGATGCGGCGGATGTGGCAGGTGCGGCAGATGTGGCTTCAGCGGGCGACGTGGCACCGGCCGGGGAAGTGGTCCCTGCCGACCTGGTGGTCCCGGTGGTGCAGGCTGTCGTGGCAGAGGCAGCTGCCGGGCCGACGCCGGCTTCCCCTGCCATGCCGGCAGCCCCCACCATGGAGTCCATCTGGGACAGCCATGCGCAGCAGGTCACCGAGGAATATCTGGTCCATCGCCTCATGCAGCGTGTGGACCTGGTGCTGGACCAGCGCTTGCGCGACGCCATTGCCACCGTGGTTCAGCAGCAGACACGGTCCATCGTCGTGCGTCTGCGCGAGGAGGTGGAATCCGTCGTGCGCCAGGCCGTCTATGAGGCGGTGGCCGATGAATTGGCCTTTCGCGCCACGGCCGCACGTGGCGACGCCGGCCAGGGCAGCCGTTGAGTGCAGGGCAAGGGCGGGTGGCGCAAGCCCCCGCCTGATCCGGTCGTCAGCCTGCGCGGGCCGGGCCTGAGAACACCTCGGGATTGAGGATGTTGCTGGGCTGCCCCGCAACGAAGTTCACCACATTGTCGAAGGCAGCGCGAAAGTACAGCTCGTAGCTGTCCTGCTCCACGTAGCCGATGTGCGGCGTGCAGATGCAGTTCTCCAGTCGCAGCAGCGCATGGCCCTGGAGGATGGGCTCGCTCTCGAACACGTCCACGGCCGCCAGGCCCGGCCGGCCTCGGTTGAGCGCACCCAGCAGGGCATCGGCCTCCACCAGCTCCGCGCGCGAGGTGTTCACGAACAGGGCGGTCGGCTTCATGCGTGCCAGATCCTGCGCCGTGACGATGCCGCGTGTGGCCTCATGCAGGCGCAGATGCATGGACAGCACGTCGGATTCGGTAAAGAAAGCCTCGCGCGAGTCCGCCGCCGCAAAGCCATCGGCCTGCGCCTTCTGGCGCGAGCTTTCGCTGCCCCAGACCAGAACCTGCATGCCGAAGGCATGGCCGTAGTGCGCGACCAGCCGTCCAATGCGGCCGTAGCCCCAGATACCCAGCGTGCGCCCGTGCAACACGCTGCCCAGTCCGAAATTCGCAGGCATGGACGCAGCCTTGAAGCCCGATTGCTGCCATGCGCCGTGCTTGAGGTTGGCGATGTACTGCGGCAGCCGCCGCGTGGCCGCCATGATCAGCGCCCAGGTCAGCTCTGCCGGCGCAATGGGCGAGCCCACGCCCTCGGCAATCGCAACGCCCTGGTCGGTACAGGCCTGCACATCGATATGGGCGCCGGCCTTGCCGGTCTGCGCGATCAGCTTCAGGCGCGGAAGCTTTTCCAGCAGCTGCCGGCTGATCTGCGTGCGCTCGCGGGTCAGCACGATGATGTCCGCATCGCGCAACCGCACCGACAGCTGGCCAACGCCCTTGACGGTATTGGTGAAGACCTTGGCGTTGAAGGGCTCCAGCAGACGAGCACAGTCCAGCTTGCGCACGGCGTCCTGGTAGTCGTCAAGAATGATGATGTTCATTGCCTGTGAATCCGTCATAAGCCTTTGATTTATCTCCGATTTGCCGCGCAAGATGTTGTCGGCAAATGATTTATTCCATTCCTGCGCTTACCTTTGCGCTTCATCTGCGCTTGCCTGGAATCGTCTGCACTTCACCGCTCGGTATAGGTTTTGTGTAGGTTTTTCCGGCATTCGAGGTGTAGCTTCAGATGTTCTTTGACGCACGTTCAGCCAAGACCCTAAAGCAGGGCGAACACATTGTCGTACAAGGTTGCCCAGGCTTGAGGCTCGAAGCGACGGCCAGCACGAAATCTTGGACCTATCGTTACAGAAGCTTGGCGGATTCGGCAAAGCTCAAACAGGTCAAACTCGGCCAATGGCCAGCCATGTCGCCAGCCCAGGCTGCAGCCGAATGGCAGGCAGCACGGGACCTGCGTGAGCAGGGAAGAGATCCGGCGGATGAGCGAAAGCTGGCGCGCAAGGCATTGGCGCAACCGGTTGCACAGGTTTACACACTGACCATGCTGGTTGACGACTATGCCGCCCGGTATCTCATGGTCAACCGGGAGGCCAAGGGCGCCCGCAACATCGAGCAGCGTCTGCGCAATGCGATCTCGGGACGGGAGTCGACATCCGTGGCCGAGGTGGGGCGCTCTTTTGTCTACGACGTCATTGAAGGTCTGTCCGACCGCCCCGTGCTGGCCAAGTCCGTGAAGACGGAGATGGCAGCTGCATGGCGCGTGGGGCTGGAGTCAGGGCGAATTCCAGACGGCATGCCCAACTGGTGGGCGGAACGTACGTCCCACAAGCTTCGCAGCAAAGGGGCAGTGCGAGATGGAAAACATAAAGGCACCAGCAAACGCGTGCTGAGCGGCGCCGAGATCAAGACGCTGATCGGCGGTGAGCTGTCGATGTTCAGCCAGCAGGTTCAGGATTTCCTGACGCTGCAGCTGAGGACATGCACGCGAGGCGGGGAGATCTGCCAGATGCAGAAGAAGCAGTTGTCGGAGGAGGGGGGGGGCTTTGGTGGACCGTGCCCAAGGAGGCAATGAAGATTCGGCACGTTGAGCTCGCACATGACCTTCGTGTGCCTTTGTTCGGTCGTGCCGAGCAGATCGTGCGTCGTCTGCTGGCGAATGAGGGGCCATGGCTGTTCCCGAGCATCGGGCGCGATGTTGTGCTGAAAGGACAGACCCAGGCCTACATGCAGACCAAGGTGCACTACCTGCAGCCTTACAGCAAGACGAAGCCCGAGCACAAGCGGGCGCGGCTGACCGTGACGCATTGGTCGCCGCATGATCTTCGGCGGACGGGGCGCGCCATCCTTGCGTCGATGGGCTGTCCGCATGAGGTTGGGGAGGCGATCCTTGGCCACGTCCTCCCTGGCGTGGCGGGCTGCTACAACCTCTACCGGTACGACGCCGAGCGCGGCCAATGGCTGGCGGCGCTCGACGCGAAGTTGGAGGAGTTCATCGGGGCCTAGGGGCACCGGTGTTCTCAGGTGGCAGCAGCTCGGATGCCGGCCGCCGGGCGGACCAGTCATCGAGCTCCGCGCACAGCCAGCCAACGCGCCTGGCAGACAGCTGGCGTGGCTGGGGTATCTGGCGCTCACGCACCAGTTGTTCGAAGGAACTGACGCTCAGCGCCACGTAGGCTGCGGCATGCTCGCGGCCGAGCACGGCAGGTGCAAAGTTCAGGGTGATGCTCTTGGACATGGGCGTCCTCAATGAAAAAGGCCAGCGGGTGCTGGCCAGGTGATTGGTTCGTCGTCGCGGTGTGGCGCGCGCTTGTCGCGCCAGTTCTTGGGCTTCTTGCTGGCCATGGTCAGGTTTCCTTGTTGTCGTGGGCACGCTCGCAGAACCGCGTTATTGCGGCGGCCCGCGCGTGGTGGGCCGGGTTGGAGGAATCAGGCGGCCCGGCGTAGCTGCCAGGCCGTGGACTCGGGCGAGTTGAGCGAGACGATTTGCCGCATGGGCACGGGGCTCACGGAATTGCCCACCATCCGCACCTGGGCGGTTTTCGTCAGTGGCTTGCCGGAGGCGGTCCGGTCAATGACGTAGCCAGGAGGGAAGTCCTGGGCGTTGTAGAGCTCACGCGGCACCAGCATGCGCAGCGTGATGCCCACGATTACCCAGGGCTCGCCCTTGAGCCAGACGGTTACGAGCGCCAGGCGGTCGCGCGTGGTGATGGTGGTCATCGGGTCGCGCAGGTCCGCCCACTGGCCGCCGCTGGCGTGGTAGCGCATGAGGAAGGCTGCGCAACGCAGGGCGCCGGCTTCCTGCTCGGGCGACAGGTGGTACTGGATCAGGGCATGGTGCTCGGCCCCGGCTGTGACCGTGGGCACCGGCTCGCGCACGTCGCGGCCAACGCTGTTCCGGCGCAGCGTGCACAGGTGGGCAGCGATCAGCTGCTGCTGGCTGCCGCTGGTGGTCACGGTCGGTACGGGGTCGCGCAGGTCGCGTGCCGGCGTGCTGTTGAACCTGCCGTTGGCCTGGACCATGAACGCGGATGCCAGGCTCTGCCCACCGCCGCTTGCCGTCACCGTGCCCAGAGGTCCCCGGATGTCGTTGGCCCCGTGGCTCCAGCGCTTGCTGCCGTCCTTGCCCTCGCCGTGCCCGGCCTCCACCAGGTATGCCGAGCTGATGGCGTGCTTGATGCCGCCGGCCACGGCCGTGCCCAGGGGCTGGGACAGATCCAGCACGCGCGGGGCCTGGCCCTTGGCCTCGCCGTAGCCCATCTGGATGAGGGTCGGTGACACCAGGGCACGGCACCCGCCTTTCTCCGTGGCGATGGTGCTCATGGGTCTGTCGAGCTTTTCGATTTTCCCGCCATGGGCCATGTTCACGATGAACGGCTGGGGGCTGTTCAGCACGAACTTGTCCAGGCCATGCGCGATCCGCCGCATGGTGGCCGGCGCCAGTTCCTTCTTGCGCCCGAAGATGCTTTGCCCGGGGATGCTCCAGTCGATGCACTCGGCTGCCTGGCGGAATGGCTTCTGGCCCGCCTTCGGATGCTTCCAGTGCGTCTGCGCTGGCCACACGATGGGCAGGCCGTCGCGGCGGGCGATCAGGTACAGCCGTGTGCGGGTGCTGCGAGAGCCCAGGGTGGCGTTGCAGATCACCCGCCATTCCACCTTGTAGCCCAGGTCGCGCAGCGCCTGGATGAAGTGGCGCCAGTTGCGGCCCTTGTGCTTGGGTTCTGGCACCAGGAACTGATTGCCGCGCGGCACCACCTCGCCGGGTTCGGCTACGCGGAAGGTGGCTTTGCCCGTGGCAGGGTCCGTGATGCGGTCCAGCGTGATGACGCGGCCCGTGGCGGGGTCGCGCTTCGCAATCAGCGGGGACCACTGCATCATCTGTTCGACGTTCTCCAGCGTGATGACATCGGGCTGGGTCTTGCCGGCCCAGCGGATGACGATCCACGCGAGCGACCGGATTTCCCCGTTGCGCGGCTGGCCGCCCAGGGCCTGGCTGTGGTGTGTGCAGTCCGGGGATGCGTGCAGCAGGCCCACCAGCTCGCCCTTGGTCACGGACAGCGGGTCCACCTCGCGGATGTCGGCGCGGTAGTGCCTGGTTTGCGGATGGTTAACTTCGTGCATGCCGATGGCGTCGGCATCGTGGTTGACGGCGGCATCGACCGGGCGGCCGATGGCCTGCTCGATGCCTGTGGATGCGCCGCCGCCGCCGGCAAACAGGTCGATCACCAGCTTGGCTGCGAGCGGCAGGAGAAATTGAGGGGTAAGCATGCGGCTCCTTGAAATTTGGGCCAAAAAAAAGCCGCTCGCGGCAGGGCCGGGCGGCTTCGAGATACCTGTCGATTGCTCAAGATAAATTAGAATGGTTTGTTGTAAAATTTGGTAATCAACAAAGAGGGGTTAAATGAAATTTAAAAAACTGATTGCAGCAATTGCTTTTGCTACTTCCGTTTGTGCGCATGCGCATTACACAGTGACAATTTATCAGTCTGGCAGTGACGTTATTGCGGTGGGGAGTGGGTCAATTAATATGATAAGTTTAAAGGGGGATGTATATACTCGCGTTATTCAACCCAATATTGCCTCTGGTTATGGGCTTTTGGCATTAGGCAAGCGTAATCCCGGTATATATCTAGGGCAAGTTACTGGGCCTGATCGATTTGGATTTGCTCCCGGGGTTATAGATGCCACGTATGCAGAAGGTGATGCTGTAGGTATTGATGCATCGTGGGGTACTCTAATGGTGCCAAACGGGTATGTGTCCGGCGCACCTCTTCAATCACTCGCTAGATGGAATGACTGGACCCTTAGTAGTTTAGGGCTTAGACCGGGAGAATATCGTTGGTCGTGGGGTGAAGGAATATATTGGGATACATTCACAATAGTCGTCACACAGGAACAGAACCCGCTCCCAACAACGCCAGTCACTATCGAAGAGTTGCTTCGAAAAGGGATTGATGGCGTCTGCAAGCAATGTGATGCAAATAATGCCCCGGGATACTTGGATAATTTGCGTGGTTTTGGGGTAAGGCACACAAATTAATAGTTAGAGTATTTGCATTTGCAAATAAATTACGTTGAGTTGTATTTTAGGCGACCATGCGAGATATTAATTTCTCATGGCTCGCTATTTTGTACAAACTCTTAATCAGTGGTGTATACGTCTGCCACTGACTTGCAATCAGGAATTGCTCCCGATCCTTGCCAACGATCCAGTTTGGGCGCCGCCTGGGAATAAAAATCCCCTGGAGCGCACACCCCAGGGGCTTGAGGCGCCGCCTAGACTTGGCGCGCACCTCCTTACTTGGTGTATCGGCAGCCCCTCGCCTAACTTTTGGCCATTTCGATCAGGAATTGCCCGCGGTCTTTGCCGTTGATCCAGTTCGGCGGCTTGCCGCGGCCAGTCCAGGTGGCGCCGCTGGCGGGGTCGCGATACTTCGGGGCGCCGACGCTGCCCTTGCGCTTCTTGCCCTGGGCCGGGAAGACATCGGCAGCGGTCAAGCCGTGCTCTGCGATCAGCGCGCGGGCTTCGGTCACAGCCTTCGCCTTGGCCTCTGCCTGAGCAGCTTCGATCTGGGCGTCGAGGGTGGCTTTCTGGGCCAGCAGTTCTTTGTATGCGGTCATGGGTGGTTCCTTGTGGTTCCTTGTGGTTCCTTGTGGTTCCTTGTGGTTCCTTGTGGCGCCGCGCGGGCGCCGTGAGTGGTTCAGTGGATGGTTCAGGCCGGTTCGCCGGTCACGGCCGCCGCGAATGCGTCTTCGGGCGTCTGGTTCAAAGGGTGGTTCGGGTCGGTCGGCGGCTCGTCCTCGCCTTCCTCGCGCTGGTCCGCGTTGTCCGGCTGGCTGGAGGGCGTGTCTGGCCTGCCGGCGCGGTAGCCGCGTTTGGCTTGGATCAGCTGCGCCGGGGCCAGCAGCTTGATGTAGACCTCCTTTTCGGAGGCCAGGCCAGAGAGCTCACCGTAGAGCACGTTGTCGTTGAGCTCGTCGTCGTTGAACTCGACCGTGCCCCGGATCGTGACGCTTCGGCCTTCGTGGGTCTCGTACTCTAGGCCCTTGAGGACGGCGTCCACGAAATCGACGTGAGCGTCGTTCAGGCCGTAGTCCCAGATGAAGCGATACCCGTGCCATTTCTGCTTCTTGGCATAGGCGAAGCTGGTGGGCAGCAGCGGGTGCCGCAGGTTCGGCAGCGGGATCAGGACACCGGGCAGCGCCTCCTGGCCGGCCGTGGCCGCCTTATTGCAGTAGTGGTGCTCGCGCAGACCAGGCTCCAGCAGGTCCAGCAGGGTGTTCTCGCGTGAAAGGCTTCAGAAACCCTGAAGAGCTGACCACCACAAAAACGCTTGTGATTTGAAGCATCACATATGCGAACCCTCCGAAACCTGAGGCTCCCGCAAGCAGCCCGGCGGTTGCAGGGGCCGAAACAATTGGGCAGACTGACGCCATGACCGAAGTGACCCGTGAACTACTCGACGCGAAGCTCGACAGCGTGTGCGCTGAGGTGCGCGCATCTATCGCAGAGTCATCCAAGGAGACCGTCGCTGCGATGGGCCAGCTCAACACGCAGATGGCCACCATGCAAGGGCAGATGCTGACCGAGATGCAGAGTCTGCGCGCTGACTTCGCCAACATGCTGAAGGACGTCACTAAGGAGATGGCGGCGACTGGCGTGGCTGTTGCGAACGTAGGTGGAAAAGTTGAAGGCCTGGAAGGCAAGGTTGATGGACTGAAGTCCTCGATCAACATGCTGCAGTTCGTGGTCGGTACTGTTGTAGTCGGCGGAGCGGCGATCATCATCGGCCTCATGCAAGTTGACCTAGCAAAGAACCCGCCTGCTCCTGCGGCCCCGGCTGCAGCTGTGACCCAGCCGGCCAAGTAACCGGCCGTACCCCAACCAAGCCCGCCCCGCGCGGGCTTCGTCGTTTTTGGGCTATCCGTGACGTACGATGCGCCGCTGATCAGCAGATGGAGGTGGGGTCAATGGGACAAAAAAAGAACTGGCTGCGGCGCAGCCTCGGCCTTCTGCTGGGTCTGTTGCCACTCTGGCTGGCGTTGGCGTCGCTGGCACAGGCCGTGAACTATCCGCGTGAAGAGGCTCTGTGGCTGGCTGGCGCAGCGCTGGCGGTGGGTGTATTCAACTTCTCCTTGGCTTTCCTGCGCCCTATATGGCTCTCGACGGTCCGAGGCCTCACCGAGTTCTCGCACGTCTCAGGTGCGCCAGGGATCGGATCGCTGCTGGTCCTGCTGGCCTGCGGGTTCGGCTTTGGTGGCCTGGGCACCAGCGTGCTCGCGCTCATGGCCGTCCTGCTGGACACGGGCGGTACTCCCTGGCTCGTGGCCTCAACCTGGCGCGACTCGTCCTTCTGGGACAACTATCGCTCGACCGGGGAGAGCGCTAAACCATTGTTCTCGGGGTTGGCTGGGGAATTGGCACCAACGATCTCACTGTCCGATCTGCATCAGGCACCCCGAATCCTGAAGGCCGAGGTTTTCGCGTCGCCGCATGACGAACACTACGAGATGGCGCTCGTGTATTGCGTGGATCATGAGGCGAACTATGTGTTCTCGCTCTCGCGCTTCCCCTATCAGGACGAGATCGAGCTGAGGGTGTTGGACCAGTCGATTACGAGAGTGCGAGATGTCGAAGTCATCTTGGATGGCAACGTGCTGCGCGCCGATTTGCCGCCGGAGGTCGCGCGGGAGTTGGATGGGACACGCCAGTACGTCGTGAACCTGAAGGCCACCGGCGTCGAACTGCAGAACGTGAGGGATGCCCTGGCCAAGATCTTCGAGGGCAAGAAGGGGCTGCTCATCGCCTCGTGACGCCCGTGCCAGTCCCAGTCCAATAAAAAGGCCCGCTGGGCGGGCCTGTGAAGTTGGGCTGATCAGCCGTGCCACTGGCCCTTCACCCAGAACCAGTTGTTGATGTCCGCGCGCCACACCCAGTGGCCAGGCACCCAGTAGTGAACCGGGCTGGGTGGCGCTGGCCTCACCTCGACGATGACGGGAGGCATTGGCGGCACGGTGTTGGCAACCCAGTGACCTCTCTGCCAAACCCACTGGTCCCGCTCCCAACGCCAGTACCCGTTCACCCAGTGCCAACCAGGCGCAGGGGGTGCGCCGCGCTCTTCCACGATCACTTCCGGCACTGTCTCTTATACACATCTAAAAGGGGGGGGGGGGGGGGGGGGGGGGGGGGGGGGGGGGGGGGGGGGGGGGGGG
>NZ_JAELTK010000360.1:0-239 GCF_016428765.1 Delftia sp. ASV31 | reverse complement strand
GGCTGCTAGGCCAACCTCTTTGGAAAAAATGGTGGGTGATACATGGATCGAACATGTGACCCCTGCCGTGTGAAGGCAGTGCTCTACCGCTGAGCTAATCACCCGTAAAGCTGGCTGCTAGGCCAACCTCTTTGGAAAAAATGGTGGGTGATACATGGATCGAACATGTGACCCCTGCCGTGTGAAGGCAGTGCTCTACCGCTGAGCTAATCACCCGAGAAGCTGGCGGCTAGGCCAAC
>NZ_JAELTK010000053.1:0-44014 GCF_016428765.1 Delftia sp. ASV31 | reverse complement strand
CCCCCCCCCCCCCCCCCCCCCCCCTCCCGCCCCCGCCCCCCCCGAGACCCACACTGTTCGCATTTCGTCGGCAGCGTCAGATGTGTATAAGAGACAGATGCGGGGTGGCAAGCCTGCCGAAGGACAGGCTTGCTTCGTTGTCTAGCTCGCCGTGATGTTTGAGTGAAGCGCGCAGCGCGCAACGAGTTTCACGGCGCACCCCGCATCCCGCCCAACGCAGGTCGCCCGCAGCGAAGCGAAGGGTCGTGGGCAGTGCGGGGCGCGCTTCTTTGCCTACTTTCTTATCGCGCGATAAGAAAGTAGGTCGGCCGCCGGGCCGAAACCCGGCCCCGAAAAACAACCACCCGGCAGGGGCAAAAAGCAGACCAACAGCCAGACTCAAACAGCAGCCAGCAGCCGAATCCCAGCAGAACCATCCCGCTCCAACTGCTCAACCAACCCAAGCTCCCAATCCAGATAAGCCCGAAACCCCGCATCCCTCAACCCCAGATCCCGATGCCCATAAGGGCTGTACCACTGGTCATCATCCCCCGTCAGCACATCCGCATCCCCCTGCCCCAGCGGCAGCCCGGCAGCAGCCCAGGCAGAAGTGCCGCCAACGACGGAGCGCACATCGCGCCCCGTGCGCGCCGCCAGTTCGGCCGCCACGCTGCGCGCCAGCACGCCGTCCGGCGAGGTGAGCACCACGACCTGGGCCGGCGGCAGGGCCTGCACGAAGGAGGGCAGACGGTCAGGCACGGCAAAGCGCGCACCGGCGATGTGCTGCTTCTCGAAGGCGGGCCGGCTGTCCACGTCGAAGACGATGGCCCGGCCTTCGCCCAGCAGTTCCTGCGCCTGCTGCACGGACAGCTGGGGCGCGGGTGCGTGGGAGGCGAGCACGCGCACGGGTTCGGCGCCGACCTCCAGGGTGGCCAGCGCGGGCGGAACGTAGGTGAAGACTTCCCAGCCCAGCTGGGCCAGCCAGGCGCCGGTGGTGAGGGCGCGCACGCCGTCCCAGTCGGCCAGCACGATGCGTGCGCCGCGCGTGGCCGCGTATTCGTCGGTGGCCTGCACGAGTTGGCCGCCCGGCGCCCAGCGCCAGCCGGGCAGGTGGCCGGCCTGGTATTCCTCGCGGGTGCGCACGTCGAAGCGGTAGAGCGTGCGTTCGGTGGCTTCGGACTCGAAGCGGGCCAGTTCGGCCGCATCAATGGATTGCACGCCCGCGCGCTGTGCCACGCTGGCTGCGCGTTCGCGTGCCGTGGCCAGGGCGACGGCGCCGGGCTCGGGCAGCGGGGTACGGCGGCCATGGGCCAGCCTGCGGCCGGTGAGCAGCCAGTCCATGGTGCCGTTGCGCAGCGAGACGACCTGGTTGGGGATGCCGGCGTCGATCAGGGTCTGCGCGCCCACGATGGAGCGCGTGCGGCCCGCACAGTTGACGACGACCAGGGTTTGCGGGTCCGGGGCGATTTCGCCGATGCGGTAGACCAGTTCGGCCCCCGGCACGCTCAGGGCAAAGGGCAGGCTGAAGGCCGCGAATTCCTCGGGCGTGCGGCTGTCGACGACGACGATGTTGTCGCCGCGCTGCACGCGCGCGCCCAGCTCGTCCGAGGTGATCCAGGGCGTGTGCTTTTCATGCTCGATGACTTCGCCGAAGGCCTTGCTGGGCACGTTGGTGCCGCTGAAGATTTCCAGCCCCTCGGCCGCCCAGCCTTCGGTGCCGCCTTCCAGCACGGAGACATTGGGCCAGCCCAGGCGCACGAGCTTGGCGGCGGCTTCATGGGCCAGCGTGCCGTCGCCATCCACCAGCACGATGCGCGTGCCCCGGCGCGGCACCAGGCGGTCGATGAGCTGCTCAAGCCGCCAGGCCGGGGCGGGCGCCGCGAACAGGATGTGGCGGTGCGCGAAGACACCGGCCTCGCGCACGTCGAGCACGGCGATTTCCTCGCCGTCGGCCAGGGCCTGCCGCAGCGCGGCGGGCGTGACCAGCGCATGGCGAATCGACTTGGGCGGGCCGAAGGTGCGGAACGTGCCGCCCTCCAGGCCCTCGAAGACCACGCGCTCGGGCATGCGCTCCAGGCCGCGCCCGTAGAAGTGCAGGTGCAGGCCGGGTTCCTCGCCGATCAGCTCGATGGTGTGCACATCGGTGGGCGTGAGCACCACCGAGGTTCCGCTGCCCACATCGACGCTGCGCCCCACCGCCAGGGTGTCGCGCAGCGGGTCGTCGGTCTTGCCGCGTGTGAAGAACACGTTGCGCTCCACGCCTTCGACGCCCGCGATGATGGCCCAGGTGGTGTGGTCATGCGGCGGCTGGGACTTGCCCGGCAGGCCGGTGGACAGGTACAGCGCATAGCGCCCGCCCAGGTCTTCGCTGAGGCGGTAGACCTGGGCCGGGTTGCTGGCCGAGACGGGGAAGTGCGCATGCGGGAACAGTTCGCGCTGCAGGCCCAGCGCCTCCAGCTCGCGGGCCACGGCCTGCAGTTGCTCGGGCGTGGCCCGCTCGGGATCGGGGAGCAGGCGCCGGGCCGTGGCGATGAAGCCGGTGATGGCGGCTGCGCGGCGGCTGGCCACGTCGCTGCCGCTGAAGTCGATGGAGAGATGGGTCTGTGTCATGGGAGTGCCTGGGAGGACGTTCGCGGGAGGACACGAAGTTAGGCCTCTCCCGCCCCGGCGCCAACGACGCATTGCAGATATGGATATGAGCTTTGGGCACTGCGCGCGCATGCGTGGCGCAAGCGTGACGCACGTTGTGCGGCAGCCGCATATGCATAGCCGCAATGCTTAGTTCACGCCGCGCCAGGAGCCTCCCAGACTGCGGGCATCGACTCTCTGCACTCCGGCACTCCCATGATCCGCACCCCGTCTGCGCTGCGCGCACTGCTGCTTCCCCTGTTCTCCGCCCTGGCCCTGCACGCGCCTGCGGCCCTGGCCTCGGCCGACAGCTTTCCGAACAAGCCGGTGCGCATCATCGTGCCCGTGGCGCCCGGGGGCAGCGCCGACAAGCTCACGCGCACGCTGGCCGACAAGCTGGCCGCGCTGTGGGGCCAGTCGGTGGTGGTGGAGAACGTGGCCGGGGCCAGCGGCACCATCGGCGCGGCCAAGGTGGCCAAGGCCGCGCCCGACGGCTACACCCTGCTGCAGCAGGGCGAGGGCCTCACGCTCAACGGCCTGCTGTTCGCCCAGTTGCCCTACGACACGCAAAAGGCCTTCACGCCCATCATCAAGGCCGTGGTCAATCCGCAGGTGCTGGTGGTCAACCCCGCCACGGGCCTGAACACGCTGGGCGACTACCTGGCCCGCGCCAAGGCCAAGCCGCAAAGCATCAGCCTGGGCCTGCCCGGCAATGGCGGCATTGCCCATGTGGCGCATGAAATCCTCACGCAGGAGACGGGCGCCAAGGTCAACTACATCCCCTACCCGGGCGGTGGTCCCGCCTCGCTGGACGTGCTGGGCGGCCATACCGACGCCACGCTGATCACGCTGGCCGCCGTGACCGAGTACGTGCGCGCCGGCAAGCTGCGCGCCCTGGCCGTGACCACGCCCTACCGCTCCGACGCCCTGCCCCAGGTACCCACCATGGCCGAGGCCGGCGTGCCCGGCTTCTCGGTGGAAAGCTGGCAGGGCTACTTCGCGCCGGCCGGCACGCCCGCGCCCATCGTCGCCAAGATCAACCGCGACCTGCAGACCGTGCTGCAGGCCCCCGATGTGCGCGCCCAGCTGGAGCACATGGGCTTCAAGGTGGCGGGCGGCTCACCGGCCGACCTGGGCCAGAGCCTGCAAAGCGAGCGCCCGCGCTACGCCCGGGCGATTCAGTCGGCGGGGCTGTCGCTGCGCTGAGGCTGGCCCACGGTTGCGGCCACGGCGATCTGCATGGGTACGAAGGCCACGCCATTCTTCTCCAGGGGCGCGCTGGTGGCCCGAAAACCCAGCCTTTCGTAGGCGGGTACGGCAAACGGCGTGGAGTTGACGGTGACGCTGCCGGCGTCCGGGTGGATGGCAGGCTGCAGCGCCTGCCACAGCCGCCTGGCCAGTCCCTGCCGCTGGAACGGCAGGCCAACGAACAGATGAAACAGATGGCGCCCGTCACGCAGGGCCGCCATGCCTGCCAGGGCATCGCCCTGCCTGGCAACGATGAAGAGGTAGCGGGGGTCCTGCAGGTAGGCCTGGAACGCCTGCGGCCCCAGGGCCTTCAGGAATTCCTGCGCGCCCTGGCTGCCGGAGTCCAGGGTGAAGAGGTGCGACACGCTGGAGACCAGCGCGCTGATCTCTTCGGCGTCTTCGATGTGTGCGGGACGAATGTGCATGGGAAAGGTTCAAGGGCCGGAGGTGCAAGGGCCGGAGGTGCAAGGGCCGGAGGTGGAAAGGCCACGGGGCCTGTCCCCGGTCCCTCCCCCGCAAGCCTCTCAGTAGGCGGCAGGCCGATTGTCCAGGCGCCATTTCTCCCCCTCGGGCGTGCCTGGCACGGGCGGGCGCAGGCCCTGGATGCTCCACAGGCTGAAGGGCGTCTCGTCCACATGCATCTCCCAGCGCAGGCCACGGTCGGCAATGAAGGGAGACAGTTGCCGCCGCACGCCTTCCAGGAACCGTGTCTTGGTCTCCTCGTCGCGTATCTGCCGCGCGATGTGGTCCACGGAGATGCGCACGAAATCATCCGCAGGCTCGCCGCCGATGAAGAACGAAGTGCGGGCGACGGCCTCGAACACCACGCCCACGTAAAAGCGCGGCAGGTCGCCGTAGACGGCCGTGATGCGCTGGGCGATGGCCTGTTTGTCTTCATCGCTGAAGGCGTTTTCGGGGTGGTAGATCTTCCACAGGGGCATGGTTTTCTCCGGGTGCAAAAAAGAGGAGGTTTCGGGAAATCCGGGCTGGCGACACGGCGGGCCGTCAGGCGGGCTGGCCTGCATCCGCGCCCTGGTAGCGCGCTGCCGGCACGCCGCTGAGCGTCAGCGCCTTGACGAGATTGGCGCGCGATTGGTCAAAGTCCAGCCAGGCGGTCGTGCTACCCAGCGTGGGAAAGCAGATGGCCTCGCCCTGGTCGAGTGCGACCAGGGCCGTATCCACCAAGGACTCGGGCGACATGAACAGATGCTCGGGAAACGGCGCGGGCTTGCCGCCGAAGAATTCGGAGTGCACCAGGCTGGGCATCACCGCCTGCACCATGACGCCGCTGGAAGCGAGCTCGGCCTGCAGCGAGCGCGTGAAGTTCAGCACATAGGCCTTGGAGGCGCCGTAGCTGGAGGCGCCCGGCACCGGCATCACGGCCAGGATGGAGCCGATGTTGATCAGCGTGCCCCGGCCGCGCGTGGCGAACAGCCGCGCCGCCGCCAGCGACAGCCGCGTCAGCGCATGGATGTTGACCATGACCATGCGATCGACCTCGCCTGCATCCACCTGGGCGGCCGGGCCCAGGGCGCCCAGGCCGGCGCAGTTCACCAGCATGCGGATGTCACGCTCACCCGACAGCAGCGCCGCCACGCGCTGCAGGCCGGCGGCGTCAGCAAGGTCGGCGGCCACTACCTCCACCTCGCGGCCATGCGCGCTGCGCAGGCGCTGCGCCAGCGCCTGCAGCCGGTCCTCGCGGCGGGCCACCAGGATCAGGGAATGGCCCCTGGCGGCCAGGCGGTCTGCGTAGACGGCGCCAATGCCGGATGAGGCGCCAGTGACGATGGCGGTGCCTTGATGCGTGCTCATGAAGGAAGTCCTTGCTTGAAAAGCCGTGGTTGATAGTGGCTCCAAATATAAACTCCAATTATTAGAGTTACAAGCGCGCAATCCACCTTTGCGGGCCGGGCTTGCGTTTTGCTGAGACACTCCAGGCCTGCGACAACCGCGAACACACAAGGGAAACCCCATGCGATCCAAGAGCTTCGAGGGCATGGCCTGCTCGATCGCCACCGCGCTGGAGGCCGTAGGCGACCGCTGGGCCATGCTGGTGCTGCGCGACCTGATGCTGGGCCTGAGCCGCTATGACGACCTGAGAAAGTCCACGGACATCACCAATGCCACGCTGACCGACCGCCTGCGCCAGCTGGAGCAGACCGGCCTGGTCGAGCGCCGCCTCTACCAAAGCGGCCCGGACCGCTACGAGTACCTGCTCACGCCCAAGGGCCGCGACCTGTCCCTGGTGATCCAGGCGCTGGCCCAGGTCGGCGACCGGTGGCGCCTGCAGCAGCAGGCCCAGCCGCCCATGCGCTTTGTGCGCGCGCAATCGGGCACGCCCCTGCGGCTGGCGCTGGTGGAGGAGGAATCGGGCCAGAGCGTGCCCTTTTCCGAGCTGCGCGTGGAGGCCGGCCCCGGCGCGGACGACCTGACGCGCTGGCGGCTGTCCAAGCTGGCCGCGCAGGCCAGGACGCCGGCAGCGGCCCCCGGCGCGGATTGAGACCGGCCATGGCCGCGCCCCTACCCGGCAAGCGCCCGCAGCGCGCCCTGACCTACCGCCGCCACTGCGCGCTGGGCGGCGTGGAGATTCTCAGCGGCCATGCCGTGCAGCACCGCTATCCGCGCCACTTCCACGACACCATGGGCATTGCCGTCATCCACGGCGGGCGCGAGCTGTGCTGGAGCCGGGGCGCCGAGCGCGAGTTCACGGGTGGCGATATCGCGCTGTTCAACGCCGGCGAGATCCACGACGGGCGCCCGGGCGGCGAGCAGGGCTGGACCTACGACATGCTGCATGTCGAGCCCGCCCGCATGCACGCGCTGCTGGGCGTGCGCGATGGCTGGTTCGACGCCGTCAGCCTGCGCGACCCGCAGACCCGGGCCTGCGCCCGGCAGTTGCTGCAAGGCCCGCAGGACGGCCTGGCCGCCGACGAGGCCCTGCTGGCGCTGCTGCGCCGCGTGGTGCACAGCTCCGGCCGGCCGCATGCGCCCGATGGCGCCAGCGCGGCGCTGCTGCGCGAGTTCATCGACGCCCATGCGGACCAGGAGCTGGGCGCCGCGCGGCTGGCCGCCGTCTGCGGGCTCAGTCCCGAGCACGCCATCCGCAGCTTCAGCCGCCGCTACGGCATCACGCCCCATGCCTACCACCAGGCCCGCCGCGCCGAAAGCGCCCGCGGCCTGCTGCGCGGCACGCTGGCGCTGAGCGAGGTGGCACTGTCGCTGGGCTTCTACGACCAGAGCCATTTCTCCAACTGGTTCCGCCGCGCGCATGGCGTGGCGCCTTCGCAGTACCGCCAGGCCATGCGGCCCTGAGCGGCCTTGAGCGGCACGGCCTGATCAATTCCGTCCAAGACCGCGCGCTGCGGCCTGCCTAAGCTGCCACTCCTCGACAGACAGGAGTGGTGGATGAAGACCCGGACCGTTGGATTTTTCGTCTTTGATGGCGTGGTGCTGCTGGAGTTTGCAGGGCCGCTGCAGGTATTCGACGTGGCCGCGCGCGTGGCCGTGCGGCGCGGGCTGGCGGCCTCGCCCCCGTTTCAGCCCGTGGTGATCAGCCGCAGCGGCGCCGCCGTGCGCACGCGCGAAGGCGTGGGCATCCAGGCACAGGCCAGCCTGCAGGACCATCCCCCGCTGGACCTGGTGATCGTGGCCGGCGGCGCCCTGCAGGCCGAACTGGCCGCACCCGAGGTCGCCGCCTGGCTGCGGCAGGTGGCCGGCAGCAGCGAGGTGACGGGCTCCGTCTGCGTGGGCTCCTTCCTGCTGGGGCGGGCAGGGCTCCTGGACCAGCGCGAGGCCACCACGCACTTCGAGGACACGGAAGACCTGCGCGCCATTGCGCCGGCCGCCCGCGTGAGCGCCGACAGGCTGTGGATCGATGAGGGCGCCATCGTCACCTCGGGCGGTTTTGCGGCGGGCATCGACATGGCCCTGCACCTGGTGGAGCGCCTGCTGGGCGCGGAGATCGCGGCCGAGACGGCGCGCCAGCTCGAATACCGGCGGCGCGATGCCGCCGACCGGCAAGCGTGACGGGGCCATGCGCATGAACGGAAAGACAAGCTACCTGGCGCTGCTGGCCGTGGGCGGGCTGATCCTGAGCCTGTCCGGCGTGGCCGTGGCTTTCAGCAGCATGGGCACCAGCGCCATGGGCTTTTACCGCATGCTGCTGGGCGGCCTGGGGCTGGCCGGCTTTGCCCTGTGGCGGGGCCTGCGCTGGCGCATGACGCGCCAGGCCCTGCTGTACGCCTGCCTGGCCGGCGCCGCGCTGGCGCTGGACCTGTACTGGTGGCACAAGAGCATACGCATGGTGGGGCCGGGCCTGGGCGCCATCCTGACCAACTGCCAGTCGTTCTTTCTGGCGGGGCTGGCCTGGGCGGTGTTCCGCGAGCGGATCACGGTCGTCTACTTCGTGGCGCTGGTGCTGGCGGCCACCGGCATCCTCATGGTGTCGGGTGCGGGCCTGCCCGTGGCCGCAGGCCCGGATTCGGCATCCGAGCACTGGCTGGGCGTGGCCCTGGGCCTGGCATCGGCTGCGGCCTATGCGCTGTGCGTGGTCTTCATCAAGAAGGGGCAGACCCCGCCGCACGCCACGCATCCGGCCGTCAACATGGCCGTGCTGTGCGCCGCCGCCGCGCCCTGCCTGCTGGCGGCCGCGTGGCTGGAGGGCGAATCGCTGGCCATTGCCGGCGCGGCCGATTTCGGCACGCTGCTGCTGTACGGCCTGCTGGTGCAGGGCGTGGCCTGGCTCATGGTGAGCACGGCCGTGCCGCATGTGAAGGCCTCGCTGGCCGGCCTCATCCTGCTGGCCGAGCCCATAGGCACCTATGCCATCGACGTGCTGTTCTTCACCGCCCGGCCCACGCCGATGGCGCTGGCCGGCATGGCGCTGACGCTGGCGGCCATCTATGCGGGATCGACCTATGGCGGAGCGCCCTCTGGCGGCGCGCCCTCCGACGGAGCGCCCGCAAGGCGCATGGCGAAGGCGCAAGGCTCCGGCCACTGACCACGGCGGTCAGTGGCCGGCCCGCTCGCTGCCTGTGCCGCTCACTTGGGCAGCAGCACCTTGTCGATCACGTGGATCACGCCGTTGGACTGGTAGACGTCGGGGATGGTCACCGTGGCCGTGCCGCCCTTTTCATCGGTCAGCATGATCTTGGAGCCGCTGGACTTGGCCACCAGCGTGCCGCCGCTGACGGTCTTGATGCTGGCCATGCCCTTGCCGTCCTTGATCATCTTGGACAGCGCCGCCGCATCCCACTTGCCGGCTACCACGTGGTAGGTCAGCACGGTGGTCAGCGTGCCCTTGTTCTCGGGCTTGAGCAGGGTGTCCACCGTGCCTGCGGGCAGGGCCTCGAAGGCGGCATTGGTGGGCGCGAACACGGTGAACGGACCCGGGCCCTTGAGCGTATCGACCAGGCCCGCCGCCTTGACGGCTGCGACCAGGGTGGTGTGGTCCTTGGAGTTGACGGCGTTGTCGATGATGTCCTTGGACGGCAGCATGGGTGCGCCGCCCACCATCACATCGGCCATGGCAGCCACGGAGGCAGCCGACATCACGATGGCCAGGCCGAACGAGGCCAGCTTGCGGGTGTTTTGAATCGAGATCATGGAATGCTCCTAGCGGGTTGATGACAAGCCGAACGATTCCGGCTGATCTGGATACGCAGCGCAGCGGGGTCTGGATTCAAAAAAAACGGCGATCGACGTCAAACACAAAAAGTTACACCCACTTTCAATTGCGGCACATCCAGACCTGCGCGGCCTGCGTACTGCCGGATAGCGGGGACGCATCCCATTCCCCTGGAGCAGGTGGCCACCTCTTCAGTGGAACGCGCTTTCGCCACACCCGTGTGCTTTCGGCCGGAGGCGCATTCTTCACGTTGACCGTTCGCGCCTGCCGCGAACCGAGAGGAACCATCATGTCTGACGAATCAGTGTTGATCGGGGTTTTGCAAAAACGTGCCAAGAAGCTGGAGGACAGGCGCCAGTTCTTCCGCAAGACCAGCGGCGTGGCCGTGGGCATGGCGGGCGGGGTGATCCTGTCCGCCTGCGGCGGCGGCGGAGGCGATGCGAATGCGCAGGCCAACGGGCCCACGGATGCGGAGATCCTGAACTTCGCCCTCAACCTGGAGTATCTGGAGTCGCAGTTCTATCACTACGCGGTGTTCGGCACCGGCCTGCCCGCCAACCTGCAGTCGGGCGTGGGCACGCAGGGCGCCATCACGGGCGGCCGTGCGGTGGCCTTCAAGGACCCCGTGGTGGCGCAGTACGCCAAGGAGATCGCCCAGGACGAGATCGCCCACGTGGCCTTCCTGCGAGCGGCGCTGGGCTCGGCCGCGGTGGCGCAGCCGCAGATCGACATCGGCGGAACCGACCCGAACGGCGCCTTCTCGGTGGCCGCGCGAGCGGCCGGGCTGGTGGGGGCGGGCACGGCCTTCGATCCCTATGCGAGTGACGAGAACTTCCTGCTGGGGGCCTTCATCTTCGAGGACGTGGGCGTCACCGCCTACAAGGGCGCATCGCCGCTGATCACCAACAAGACCTATCTGGAGGCAGCCGCCGGCATCCTGGCCGCCGAGGCCTACCACGCAGGTCTGGTGCGCACGGTACTGTACGCCAAGGGCCTGGCCACGCCCGCGCTGCGCACGGCGGCCGGCGCCATCTCGGATGCGCGCGACAGCCTGGATGGCTCCACCGACGTGGACCAGGGCATCACGGGGGACGCCACCACGTCCAACATCGTGCCGCTGGATTCCAACGGCATCGCTTTCAGCCGCTCGCCGGGCGACGTGCTGAACATCGTGTACCTGACCAAGGACACGGCGACCAAGGGCGGGTTCTTCCCGGCCGGCGTGAATGGCTCGCTGGTGATGAGCAGCGCCTACGCCTGACGCGGACCGCCCGCCTGCCCCGCGCCGGCCGGGGCAGGCGGGCTCCCCCGGGGCTGGCCCGAGACAAGCGTTCCCCTGCCAAGGAGTTGCCATGATGTCCCTTCTGCCTTCCTCATCCGCCCCCCGCACGCCGGCTCACACGCCGGCCCGCACGCCGCGGCGCCTGAAACCTGCCACCGTGGCGCGCCGCTGCGTGGGCAGCCTGATTCTGCTGGCCGGCGCGGTCATCTTGACCGGAGATCTCGTGGCGCTGTGGCGCGGCGCAGGCACTGATGCCGCACCCGCCGCCGCAGCCATTGCGCCCGCCAGCGGCGTGGTGCCAACCGCCCGATAGGCATCCCCCCTGCAACCGCGTGCCCCTGCTGGCGGAAAGGCCCCCATGAACGACACCGTGCTTGCGGCAGAACAGGGCCGCTTCGGCGCCATCGAGCCGGACCACGGCCACGCGGGCACGCCCAGCCTGCCGCAGGTGCATCGCAGCATCGCCGTGCCGCGCGGCGACAGCCGCTCGGACAACGCGCGCCGCGTGCTGGCGTTTGCCGGGCCCGGCTACATGGTGGCCGTGGGCTACATGGACCCGGGCAACTGGGCCACCTCCATCGCGGGCGGCTCGCAGTTCGGCTACTCGCTGCTGGCGGTGATCTTTGCCTCCAACCTGATGGCCATGCTGTTCCAGGCGGCGGCCGTGCGCCTGGGCCTGGCCAGCGGGCGGGACCTGGCCCAGGCCTGCCGCGCGCAGTTTTCCCCGCGCATCAACCTGGTGCTGTGGTTCTTCTGCGAGATCGCCATCGTGGCCTGCAATCTGGCCGAGGTGCTGGGCATGGCCATCGGCCTGAACCTGCTGTTCGGCCTGCCGCTGGTGGCCGGGGTGTGCATCACGGTGGTGGATGTGATGCTGATCCTGGCGCTGCAAAGCCGGGGCTTTCGCTGCCTGGAGTCGGTGGTGATCGCCCTGGTGGCCGTGATCGGCCTGTGCTTTGCCGCCCAGCTGGTGTGGCTGCAGCCGCCCGTGGCGGCCGTGCTGCGCGGCCTGCTGCCGGGCATGGAGATCGTGGCCAATCCGCAGATGCTGTACCTGGCCGTGGGCATCGTGGGGGCCACGGTGATGCCGCACAACCTGTACCTGCATTCGTCCATCGTGCAGACACGCCGGCATGACACCACGCCCCAGGGCACGCGCCAGGCCATCCGCCTGGCCACGCTGGACTCCACGGTGGCGCTGGGGCTGGCGCTGTTCGTGAACGCCGCCATTTTGGTGGTGGCGGCCGGCGCGTTCAACCGGCCCGGCCAGGCGCCGGTGACCGAGCTGTCGGACGCCTACCACCTGCTGTCGCCGCTGCTGGGCGTGGGCATCGCCAGCGCGGTGTTCGGCGTGGCGCTGCTGGCCTCGGGGCTGAGTTCTTCGGTCACGGGCACGCTGGCCGGGCAGATCGTGATGGAAGGCTTCCTGCAGATCCGCCTGTCGCCTGCGCTGCGCGCCCTGCTGACACGCTGCATTGCCATCGTGCCCGCCGTGGTGGCCACCGCCTGGTACGGCAGCACCGGCGCCAGCGCCCTGTTGGTGTTCAGCCAGGTGGTGCTGAGCCTGCAATTGCCGTTTGCCATCGTGCCGCTGCTGCTGTTCACCACGCGGCGCAAGACGCTGGGCGAGCTGGCCTTTGGCCCCAGGATGTCGGCGGTGCTGTGGGGCTGCGCGGCCATGGTGGTGTCGCTGAACCTGTGGATGCTGCAGCGGCTGCTGACGGCCTGATCGCCCGAACCGGGCATGGCGCCACGCGGCGCCTTCATAGACGTTTTGCTTCTATCAAACGCCGCTCTTGTTCGTTGGTGGCTTGCCGCGAAGTTCTTAGATTGGTGCCTATAGCCACCAACCCGCGAATTCTCCGCAAGGACGACGACATGACAGCCCTCACTTTGGAAACCGCCTTGCCCCAGGCTCTGGAAGAGGCGCAGGAACACGCCCGCGCACAGGGGCTGGGCCACGCAGGCGGCGTGCACCCGCCCGTGGCCTGGGCGCTGGTGCAGGCCGGCCAGGCCGTGCTGGTCGATGTGCGCACGGCCGAGGAACGCAAGTTCGTCGGCCAGGTGCCCGACACCCTGCACGTGCCCTGGGCCACGGGCACGGCGCTGACGCGCAACCCGCGCTTTGCCCGCGAGCTGGAAGCGCGCCTGGCCCCGCACGGCGGCAAGGAGGCCGTGGCCCTGCTGCTGTGCCGCAGCGGCAAGCGCTCGGTGCTGGCGGCCCAGGCGGCCGCCCAGGCCGGATTCGCCCATGTGTTCAACGTGCTCGAAGGCTTCGAGGGCGAGATCGACGCGCGTCAGCAGCGCGGCAAAAACGACGGCTGGCGCTTCCACGGCCTGCCCTGGATTCAAGACTGAAGGAGCACGCAGATGGCCAGTTTCGACATTGCCGGACTCACCCAGAACCTGCATGCGGCGCGCCGCGAATGGCGCGAGGCCCACGGCCGCACCCAGGAGCCCGGGGCACGCGAGTTTCCCTCCCGCGACGCGCTTTCCACCCTCATCGACCAGCTCAAGGCAGCCCTGTTTCCCATGCGCCTGGGCCCGCACGACCTGCGCCAGGAAAGCGAGGACATCTTCGTGGCCCACCAGCTGGACTCGGCCCTGCATGCGCTGCTGGGCCAGATACGGCTGGAGCTGAGGCTGTCCGCGCCCCATACGGCAGCGGGCGCCGATGCCATGGCGCTGGACATCGCACGCGCCTTTGCCGAGTCCCTGCCCCAGATCCGCCGCCTGCTAGACAGCGATGTGCTGGCCGCCTTCCACGGCGATCCCGCCGCGCGCAGCGTGGACGAGGTGCTGCTGTGCTATCCGGGCGTGCTGGCCATGATCCACCACCGCCTGGCCCACCAGCTGTACCTGCTGGAGCAGCCGCTGCTGGCGCGCATCGTGGCCGAGCTGTCGCATGCGCAGACGGGCATCGACATCCACCCGGGCGCGAAGATCGGGCGGGGCTTTTTCATGGACCACGGCACGGGCGTGGTGATCGGCGAGACCGCGGTGATCGGCGAGCGCGTGCGGTTGTACCAGGCCGTCACCCTGGGCGCCAAGCGCTTTCCCACCGATGAGCACGGCCACCTGCGCAAGGGCCTGGCGCGCCATCCGGTGGTGGAGGACGACGTGGTCATCTACGCGGGCGCCACCATCCTGGGCCGCGTCACGCTGGGGCGCGGCGCCGTCATCGGCGGCAATGTCTGGGTGACCGAGGACGTGCCGCCCGGCGCCCATGTCACCCAGGCCCATGCGCGCGAGCACGCGCAGCAGCCCCGGGAGGTGGCCCTATGAGCACCCGTCTTGTCACCAGCTTCGGCATTGCCGTGCGCCAGGCGCGCGAGGCCCATGGCTGGTCGCAGGAGCGGCTGGCCGAGCACTCGGACCTGAACCGTTCCTACGTGGGAGAGATAGAGCGCGGCCGCGTCATCGCCTCGCTGCTGACCGTGGAGAAGCTGGCCGTCTCGCTGGGCGTGCAGCCCTCGGCCCTGGTGATGCGCGGCGAAACCGTGGCCCACGACCAGCTGGTGCGCGGCCTGCGGTTGGCGGCTATAGCATGTTGAAGACATGTGCGCGGGCCGGGACACTGGCCCTGTTTTCCCTCCTTCCCCTTCCCTTTTTCCTGAACTGATCACGGAGTCTGCACATGTCGGCAACAGTGGGCGGCACGACCGCGCTAGGCGACAACGCCGCGCGGCAACTGGCCAACGCAACCAAAACCGTTCCCCAGCTTTCGACCATCAGCCCGCGCTGGCTGACGCACCTGCTGCAATGGTCGCCGGTGGAGGCGGGCATCTACCGCCTCAACCGCGTCAAGAACCCGGAGGCCATCAAGGTCACCTGCACGGCCAAGCAGGAAGACAACCAGCTGCCGCGCACCTATGTGGACTACGAGGAGCAGCCGCGCGAGTACTTCCTCAACGCCGTCTCCACCATCCTGGATGTGCACACGCGCATCTCCGACCTCTACAGCAGCCCGCATGACCAGATCAAGGAACAGCTGCGCCTGACCATCGAGACCATCAAGGAGAACCAGGAAAGCGAGCTGATCAACAACCCCGACTACGGCCTGCTGGCCCAGGTCACGGACGAGCAGCGCATCTTCCCGCTGACCGGCGCGCCCACGCCCGACGACCTGGACGAGCTGCTGACCAAGGTCTGGAAGGAGCCCGCCTTCTTCCTGACCCATCCGCTGGCCATTGCCGCCTTCGGCCGCGAGGCCACGCGCCGCGGCACGCCGCCGCCCACGGTCAGCCTGTTCGGCTCGCAGTTCATCACCTGGCGCGGCATTCCGCTGATCCCCTCGGACAAGGTGCCCGTGGCCGATGGCAAGAGCAAGATCCTTCTGCTGCGCGTGGGCGACAAGCGCCAGGGCGTGGTCGGCCTGTACCAGCCCGGCCTGCCGGGCGAGCAGAGCCCGGGCCTGTCGGTGCGCTTCATGGGCATCAACAACCATGCCATCGCGTCCTACCTGATCTCGCTGTACTGCTCGCTGGCCGTGCTCACGCCCGACGCGCTGGCCGTGCTCGACGATGTCGAGATCGGCAAGTACCACGACTATCCCGACACCTACAAGTAAAGAGGCCGGGCGTTGACCGTGTCTGCAATCACCTCCGTGGCGCCCCAGGCGCCCTTCGACCCCGAGGCGCTGGCGCGCATGGCCAACGCCCTGTTCTCCGCCGCACCGGGATCGGCTCCTGCCCTGCCGGGTCTTGCGGGTCTTCCCGGCCTGCCTGCTGGCGTGCAGGCACCCGTGAACGTGGCGCCCCCGGGCTCGCCGCTGGCCAGCCCGGCAGGCCTGGGCCCCGGCGTGCCGGGCACGCCCATCCCGCAGGGCCTGGCGCCGGGCAGCAACCTGCTGCCGGCCTCGCCCGCGCCGCTGGCCTCGTTGGCCCACCGCGCGCCCGCGCTGCTGCCCCATGCCCAGGCCGGCAACGGCGTGCCCGACCATGTCGTGAGCGCCCTGCCCGCCTACGAGCCGCGCCTGGGATCGCAGGTGCTGGGCGTGCCCCAGCGCCAAGGCGATCCGCTGGATGCGCTGGCCGCGCTCCCGTTCACGGCACCTGCTGCACCTGCGGCGCCCGCCGTGCCGCGCATCGGCGGGCCCACCGAAGGGCCCGGCATTGCGTCCACCGTGCCTTCGGCCGAGCCGCGCTTTTACTTTGTCGATCCCGTGGTGCTGCCCGCCGGCTACACCACGCCGGCCCATCCGCTGCAGCGCCAGCAGGCTTCGCACGGGGCAAGGCATGGAGCGGCCAGCGTGCAGGCGCCCTTCGACGTGCATGCCGTGCGCCGGGACTTTCCCATCCTGTCAGAGCGCGTCAACGGCCGTCCGCTGGCCTGGCTGGACAACGCGGCCACCACGCACAAGCCGCGCGCGGTGATCGAGCGCATCCGCCACTTCTACGAACACGAGAACTCCAACATCCACCGCGCAGCCCATGAACTGGCCGCGCGCGCCACCGACGCCTACGAGGGCGCGCGCGAGCGCGTGCGCCGCTTCATCAACGCGCCCGACGTGAACGAGGTCATCTTCGTGCGCGGCACCACCGAGGCCATCAACCTGGTGGCCAAGAGCTGGGGCTGGCAGCATGTGGGCGAGGGCGACGAGATCATCGTCTCCCACCTGGAGCACCACGCCAACATCGTGCCCTGGCAGCAGCTGGCGGCCGCCAAGGGCGCGAAGATCCGCGTGATCCCGGTGGACGACTCGGGCCAGGTGCTCATCGATGAATACCGCAGGCTGCTGAACCCGCGCACCAAGATCGTCTCCGTCACCCAGGTCTCCAACGCGCTGGGCACGGTCGTGCCCGTGCGGCAGATCGTGGAGCTGGCCCACCAGGCGGGCGCCCGGGCTCTGGTCGATGGCGCGCAGTCGGTCTCGCACATGGCCGTGGACGTGCAGGCCATCGGCGCGGACTTCTTCGTGTTCTCGGGCCACAAGGTCTTCGGCCCCACGGGCATCGGCGTGGTCTGGGGACGGCGCGAGGTGCTGGAGGACATGCCGCCCTGGCAGGGCGGCGGCAACATGATCGCCGACGTGACCTTCGAGAAAACCGTCTACCAGCCCCTGCCCAACACCTTCGAGGCCGGCACCGGCAACATTGCCGACGCCGTGGGCCTGGGCGCCGCCATCGACTACGTGCAGGCCCTGGGCATGGAGCGCATCGCGCGCTACGAGCACGATCTGCTGCAGTACGGCACGCAGGCGCTGGCGCCCATCCCCGGCCTGCGCCTGATCGGCACGGCCGCCGACAAGGCCAGCGTGCTGTCCTTCGTGCTCAAGGGCTGGACCACGGCCGAGGTGGGCGAGGCGCTCAACGCCGAAGGCATCGCCGTGCGCACCGGCCACCACTGCGCCCAGCCCATCCTGCGGCGCTTCGGCGTGGAGACCACGGTGCGGCCCTCGCTGGCCTTCTACAACACCACCGAGGAAATCGACCGGCTGGCGGCCGTGGTGCAGGGGCTGGCGGCGCGCAGGCGGGGTTGAGCCACGGGCTCAGCCCAGGCGTCTTGCAAAGGCGTCGCCCGTGGTGGCCGTGCCCAGGCGGCCGCCCACGTCGTTGGCGCCGCTTGCGCCAGGTGTGCCGCAGGCCGGACCCGGTGGCAATGCCGCGCAACAGCAGCGCACGGAACACGGCATTGGAGTCATGAAAAAGCATTGCCAATATCAGAATGATCCTATGGATTTTCATCAATCATAGGAATAGACTTTGGAGCACGCCCATCAAACTCTCCTGCATCGTTTCCGGTTTCATTCATATGAAAAAAATCAGATATTTTCTCATTCCGGCAACGCTTTGCTTTTCTGTAAGCTCCATTTATGGAGGCATGTTTACCCCGGCAGCATCCATCATCCAATTACCGGAAAGCATCAACGTTCCCGCAGGAAATATCATGAATGGATCAGTGCTATGGGAATCGCCCATGGTCAAATCCACCCTCGACACAATTTCCTACAGTGTGCTTTCGGGGCCATCTTCAGAAATATGGCCCCAAATCATGAACGCCACTACGCTGGACGGCGATATCTACTCCACATCTTTGCGCGGAATAGGAATCCGTTGGCGTGCCATATGGAAAGCCAGGAATTTCCCCAATGGCAAAACCATGTCCATCACCACTACGTCCAACAATGCAGGAGCCACGGGATGGCAAAAGGATGATGTACATGAGCAAACCATATGGATGCAACTCATCAAGACAGGCGCCGTTCAATCGGGCACTTTCAGCGTCAGCAGCTATGCATCCGCCCGGTTTGACTGCAATAGCCTTTGCAATAGCTGGATCGTGATGGCGGCCGGCAGCACCGTGGTGCGCACAGGCGCCAGTTGCCGGGTGAAGACGAGCAACATCGCCGTGAAACTGCAGCGAGTCAACAGGTCACAGTTCAACGGGATAGGCGCTACCTCCGCGCCCCAGTCATTCGATCTGGAACTGATCTGCACCGGGGGCGAAGCCAATTCCACCCTGCGCCCGTTCGTCACGCTCACGGATGCCAACGATGCCGCCAACCGCTCCGATGTGCTGACGGTGACCGGAGGGGCTGCCGGCATCGGCATCCAGATCCGCAGCAGCGACAAGGTCATCAGCTACGGCGAGGACTCCGCCAACTTCGGCAATCCCAACCAGTGGCAGGCGGGCACCATCACCCCAAACACCAGCAACCACGTGATTCCATTGACGGCGCGCTATGTCCAGACCCAGCCCTCCGTCACCACAGGCCTGGCCAACGGACGGGCCACCTTCACGCTCAACTACCAGTGACCTACCAGTGACCTGCCAGTGACACGCTGGCTGCATTGCGGCTGTGCAGTCGCCCCCGCGCCGATCCTGCACTGCCGCACCCGGCTGCGCTCACTCGGCTCTGGCCCCCGACACCCGCACCTGCTCGGCCGCCACGGGCATCTGCTCGCGCACGAAGCGCCAGAACGCGTCCACGCCCATGGGCTTGACGGGCAGCGAGCCTTGGTCGATGAACTGCTTTTGCACCTCGGGATTGCGCAGCGCCGTGGCCAGTGCGCCGTTCAGGCGCTCCAGCGCCGCGCGCGGCGTGCCGGCCGGGGCAACCAGCCCGTACCAGGAGTCGGTGTAGAAGCCCTTGACGCCTGCTTCCTCGAACGTTGGCACATCGGGCAGGGCCGGCAGGCGCTGGCGCGAGGCCACGGCCAGGGCGCGCAGCTTGCCTGAGCGGATGAAGGGGATGGCACCCGTGGTGAGCACGAAGTCCACGCGGCCCGCCATCAGGTCGGTCATGGCCGGGGCCGTGCCCTTGTAGGGGATGTGGGTGACATCCACGCCCGTGAGCTGCTTGAAGCTGGCGCCGGCCAGGTGCTGGCTGGAGCCCACGCCGCCCGAGCCGTAGTTGAGCTGGCCCGGCCTGGCGCGCGCCGCCTCCAGCAGATCGTTGACCGAGCGCAGCGGCGAGGCCACGGGCACCAGCAGCACGCTGGGCGAGGTGGTGATCATGCCGATGGGCGCGAAGTCCTTGAGCGGGTCGTGGTTGAGCTTGGCGTAGAGCGCGGAGTTCAGGCCGTGCGAGGCCACGGTGGCCAGCATGATGGTGTTGCCATCGGGCCTTGCGCGGGCCGCCGCGTCACTGCCCAGGTTGCCGCCCGCGCCGGCCCGGTTGTCGATGGTGATGGGCTGGCCCAGGGCCTCGCTCATGCGCGTGGCCGCCAGCCGCGCCACGTTGTCGGAGGGGCCGCCCGCAGGCCAGCCCACGATGAGGGTGATGGGGCCTTGCGCCAGGGCCGGCAGGGCCAGGGCGCACAGGGCCAGCGCAGCCAGGCTGCGGCGCGGCAGACAGTGCATGGCGGTCGTCCTTGTGAATTCAAAGGTTGGCATGGGCATGGCCTTCAGGGCTTGCCGTCCTGCCAGGGCATCTCGGTCCAGAGCTTGCGAAAGCCGGCCTCGGTGCGCTCCAGCTCGGCCGCGTAGGCGGGCGGCGCCAGGTAGCGCAGCGGCGCGTACATGGCCTCGGCCTGCTGCCTGAACTGCGGGTCGGCCGCGATGGCGGCCACGGCATCGACCAGCTTTTTGCGCACGCCTTCGGGCAAGCCCTTGGGCGCGGCCAGGCCGCGCAGGGAGGCCAGCTCGATATCGATGCCCTGCTCCTTGAACGTAGGCACCTGCGGCGCCAGCGAGCTGCGCGCGGCCGACATCTGGCCCAGCAGGCGGATGGGAGTGCCGCCCTTCTGGTAGGCCAGCACCTCGCCCACGTTGATGGCGCCGATGGTGATCTGCTGGCCCGTGGCGGCGGCGCGCACCTCGCCCGCGCCCTTGTAGGGCACATGGGTGAGCTGCGTGCCGGTGGCCTTGGCGAACAGCAGCATGGCCAGGTGGTCGTCCGAGCCCGTGCCCGTGGTGCCCACGGTCACGGCACCGGGGTTGGCCCGGGCGTAGGCGGCCAGGCCGGCCAGCGTGGTGATGGCGTTGCTGTTGTGGATGGCAAAGCCGCCCGGGTCGTCCACCAGGTTGCCCAGCAGGTCGTACTGGCTCCAGTGGAAGCTGCTCTTGCGCTCGATGGGGATGGTCAGCACGTTGGGCGTGTTGATGAAGCCGATGGTGTAGCCATCCGGCTTGGCCCGCGCCAGTTCGCCAAAGCCGATGCCGCCGCCCGCGCCGGGGCGGTTGAGCACGACCACGCTGCCGCCCAGCTTCTTTTCCAGATGGCGGGCCAGCAGCCGCGCCACCAGGTCGGTGCCGCCGCCGGGCCCGTAGGCCACGATCATCTCGATGTTGCGCGAGGGATAGGGAGCCTCGCTCTGCGCCTGGGCCTGGGCCAGGGCCGGCAGCGCCATGCAGGCGGCGGCCAGGCCTGCGCACAATGCGCGCCTTGCTTGCTGTGTCATCTTTGTCTCCTGGGTCGCCTCTTGCAGTGGTCTGAGAGGCTTTTTAGTCATGGTGAAGGAAGCGGCTAACGGGATGGGGAAAAGGACGGGGAACGGGACGGGTCCAAGGCCCTGGCGATGCGCTCGCGCGCATGCGGCCAGACCTCGGGATTGACCAGGCGCGCGGGCCGCTGGCCATTGGCCAGCAGTTGCACGATCTGGGTGGCGGCCAGCTCGGCGTTGTTGCGCCGGGCCTCGTGCGTGACACCGGCGGTGTGGAAGGTGGCCACCACCTGGGGCAGGGCCAGCAGCGGATGGGAGGCGGGCGGCGGCTCCTGGTCCCAGACATCGAGCCCGGCGCCGGCCAGGTGGCCGCTGGCCAGGGCGGCGTGCAGGGCGGCCTCGTCATGGATACCGCCGCGCGCCGTGCTCACGAAAACGGCGCCCGGCCGCATGGCCGCAAAGGCAGCGGCGTCCATGAGCCCCAGCGTGGAGGCATCGCGCGGGCAGTGCAGGGAGACGATGTCCGCGCGCTGCAGCAGCTCGTCGAAACCGACGGCCTCGGCCCCGCGCGCCGCCAGGCCGGCTGCGTCATAGGCCGGGTCGCAGCCGATCACCTGCATGCCGAAGGCCCGGCCCAGGGCCGCGACGCGGCTGCCGGCCTCGCCCACGCCGACCAGGCCCAGGGTGCGGCCGCGCAGCTCGTGGCCCATGACGTCTTCCCGGCTGAAGCCCCTGGCCGGGGCGCGCAGCAGGCGGTCGGATTCGTTGATGCGGCGCAGCACGGACAGCATCAGGCCGATGGCCATCTCGGCCACCGAATCCGCGTTGCCGCCCGACTGGTTCATCACGGCCACGCCGGCGCGCGTGCAGGCCTCGATGTCGACGGTGTCGCAGCCCGATCCGCTGGAAGATACCGCCAGCAGATCGGGGCAGCGCGCCAGCAGATCCGCCGTGGCGAACCAGTGGCGCGGCAGCTCGTCCTTGGCGGCCGTGATCTGGTAGACCTGGGCGCCCGCCAGGGCCTGCCAGGCGGCGGCATCATCGCCCTCGCGCCGGCAGGTGAGCAGCTGCACACCGGGCGCGGCCGAGACGATGCGGTCAAAGGCCGCGTCCAGCCAGTAGTCGAAGCGGACAACGCGGCGATCCATCACAGCACCCCCTTGGCGGCCAGCGTGCGCACCACCCAGGAACGGTCGGCGCGGCCTGCGGCAATGGCGGCGAGCACATCGGCCTCGTCGCGCTGTATGGCCTCCACGCGGTCGGCAATGGCGGCGGCATCGGCGGCGGGCACGGCCAGCAGGCCGTCGCCGTCGCCCAGCACCAGGTCGCCCGGGTGGACGACCATGCCGTCGATGCTCACGGGCACGTGCAGCTCGCCGGGGCCGTCCTTGTAGGGGCCACGGTGCGAGACGCCGCGGGCATACACGGGCAGGCCGTGCTGGCCGATGGTGTCGCTGTCGCGGATCAGCCCGTCGATGACGATGCCTGCCGCGCCGCGCGCCATCATCAGCGCCAGCATGATCTCGCCAATGATGGCGTTGGGCCCGGCGCCGCCCGCGTCCACCACGATCACGTCGCCGGGGCCGCAGATGTCGATGGCCTGGTGCACCATGAGGTTGTCGCCGGGCCGCGTGCGCACGGTCAGCGCACGGCCCACCAGCGGCCCCTGGCGGCGATGGAAGGGCCGCAGCGCCGAGGTGCCCGTGGTGCGGCTCATGGCGTCGCTGACATTGGCGACCGGAAAGCCGCGGTAGCGCTGCAGCAGCGCATCGCCAAGGGCGGCCTCGGGCCGGGCGTGGATATGGAATCCGGGAATCTTGCTCACTGCTGTGTCTCCGTCTGTGTCTGTGTCTGTTGTCTGTGTCGATACCGTTGTCTTGCCGCTCAGAACGCATCCCAGGCCTGCGCATGGCGCACGCAGGCCGGCGTGACCTGGTCCAGGCGCGTGGCGCCCAGCATGGCCATGTCGCGCAGCACCTCCTCGCGCAGCAGGGCCATGGCGTGGGCCACGCCCGCAGGTCCGCCCACCGAGGCCGCGTAGTTGAAGGGCCGGCCCACGAACACGCAGCGCGCGCCCAGGGCCAGGGCCTTGAGCACGTCGGTGCCCCGGCGCACGCCGCTGTCCAGCATCACGGGCAGGCCGGGCACGGCGCGCACGATGCCGGGCAGCACGCGCAGCGGTGCCACGGCGCCATCGAGCTGGCGCCCGCCGTGGTTGGAGACGATGAGGCCGTCGGCGCCGTGGTCGCGCGCCAGCACGGCGTCTGCGGCCGAAAGAATGCCCTTGACCACGAGCTGCCCCTGCCAGCGCTGGCGGATGGCGGCCAGATGCGGCCAGGCCAGGTGGGAGCGGTCCGAGAAATCGCGCATCACGCTGGCCGACAGGATGGGCGCGCCCCGGTGCGCATAGTTGTTCTCGAAATGCGGCATGCCGTGCCGCCACAGGGTCTTGAGAAAGCTGCCGAACAGCCAGCGCGGGTGGCTGATGCCCTGCCAGGCCAGGCTTGGCCCGGGCCGCAGCGGCGTGGAAAAGCCGGCGCGCACATTGTTCTCGCGGTTGGCGGCCACGGGCGTGTCCACCGTGATCACCAGGGTCTGCACGCCGGCGGCGGCCACGCGGTCCAGCAGCGCATCGATCTGGCCCTGGTCGCCCGGCAGGTAGGCCTGGAACCATGTATGGGGCGCGGCCGCCATCACCTCCTCCAGCCGGATCAGCGAGGAGCCGCTCATGATGGCCGGCACGCCCGCCTGCTGTGCGGCCCGGGCCAGCACCAGATCGCCTCGGTAGGCCGACAGCGCGGCAATGCCCATGGGCGCCACGCCGAAGGGCGCGCCGTAGCGGCGCCCGAACAGCTCGAAGGAGGGGTCGCGCTGTGCCACGCCCACCAGCGCGCGCGGCACGAAGGCCAGCTCGGCAAAGGCGCGGCGGTTGTCCGCCAGCGAGGCGTTGTCCTCCACCGCGCCGCTGATGTAGGCATGGATGGGGCGCGGCAGATGGCGCCGCGCCAGCCGCTCGAAATCATCGAGCGACAGCACCTGGCGCAGGCGGCGCGGCGGCCGGGCAGGGGCTGGTGCAGCGGCTGCAGGAGCGGTGGTGGAGGGGACGGTGTTGGCAGGCATTGCCGGCCAATGTAGAAGCGCCAACCTGCAAAGAAAAGCGAAATAAATAGGAATCGATATTTCGATTTTGGAAGAATGTCACCATGACCCTCAAACAGCTCGAAGCCTTCTACTGGGCCGCCACCTGCCTGAACTTCAGCGTGGCCGCCGACCGCGTGCACCTGTCGGTCTCATCGCTGTCCAAGCGCATTGCGGAGCTGGAGGCCTCGCTGGGCGTGCAGCTGTTCGACCGCAGCGGCCGCGCCGCCGAACTCACGCCCCAGGGCGAGCAGCTGCTGCCGCGCATCCGCGAGCTGCTGCACGGCGCCGCCCAGCTTCGCGAGGCGGCGGGCCGCAGCGTGGGCCTGCAGGGCCGCTGCCGCATCGGCTTTGGCGAGCTCAGCGGCCTGACCTGGCTGCCCCGGCTGGTGCAGAAGGTGGCCGAGCTGCACCCCGACCTGCAGCTGGAGCCCCACACCGACATCGGCCAGGTGCTGGAGCAGCGCATCGTCGATGGCGAGCTGGACTGCGTGGTCATTGCCGGGCCATCATCGCGCAGCAGCCTGGCCTTCGAGCAGGTCGCCCAGGTGCGCTTCGTCTGGGCCGCCAGCGACGACTTCATCGCCCGCGCCGGCACCGGCCTGCCCCGGCGCCTGGTGCGCGAGCAACTGCTGATCGCCCTGCCCACCGGCTCGGGCGCCACGCGCACGCTGGACGACTGGCTGGGCCGCCACGGCCTGGCCGTGGAGCGGCGCCTTTCCTGCAACAGCTGGGGCGCCGTGGTGGGCATGGTGGTGGACGGGCTGGGCTTCACCTACATGCCCGAGCAATGGGCCCTGGCCCTGCAGCAACGCGGCCGCCTGCGCGTGCTGGACGGCAGCGCCGAGGCCGCAAAGCACAGCGCGCTGGCCCCGCTGACCTACACCGTGCAATGGCGCCGCGACGATGCCCGGCCGCTAATCACGGAAATGCGCGAGATCATCCGCAGCGTGATCGATTTCCCGGCGCCGCGCTGTTTGAGTTGAATATCACTGATTTCAGGGATATTCAAAATAGCAATCCTGTAGTATTTGAATGAACAATCAATATCAACAATAAACGACTTCAATGCATTGATAGGGCATTGTCAATTTCAAATATCAATCGATTCAGTTCCTTCCCTATGGGAACACTCATCTTTCGCATGAATTTCTTGGCATACTGAAAATCCTTTCTCAAAGAAATTTGACAATCCTTTGCAAAATCTGCCTATGATTTAACAACTCTTTTCTATTGTTCCCGACTGGAACTTCTGCGTTTCCAGTCGATTTCCATTCATGAGCACTGCGCCTGCCCATACCAGTCTCCGCAGCCCTCACGCCGAATCCTGCGGTGCGCTGGCGCTTCAACCCATTGGTTCCGGCGACGAAGCCGCTCTCCTGGCCATCTTCGCCTCCACACGCGAGCAGGAGCGCGAACAATTCGGCTGGCCCGAGGAGCAATGGAATGCCTTCATTCGCCAGCAGTTCATGGCGCAGCACACCCAGTATTCGACGGCCTACGCCAACCCCAGTTTCGATCTGGTGCTGCGCGATGGCGAGATAGCGGGCCGGCTGTATGTGGACCGCAGCCCGCAGGAAATCCGCGTGGTGGATATCGCCCTGCTTCCCAGGCACCGTCGCCAGGGCGTGGGGCGGCAGTTGCTGCAGGCTTTGACGGATGAGTCAGATGCCCTGGGCATTGACCTGGGCCTGCATGTGGAGAAGAACAACCCCATCCTCGGTCATTACCAGCGCCTGGGCTTTGTCACCGAGGCCGATCGCGGCGTGTACTGGTATATGCGCCGTGCGCCGCAGCCTGCGCGCATGCCCGGCCCTGAGGATTTCACCGGCCTGGTCGGCACCGATTTCGCGTTGCAGCTTCCCGGTGCCGCCCCCGTGGCGCTGCGCCTGGAAAAGGCCACGGTCACGCAGGGATTGCTGGCCTCGCGTTGCTCGCTGCGCTTCAAGGGGCCTGACATCGGCCGTCCGGCCCACGACACCTACCTGCTTTCCCACGAACGCCTGGGACGCTTTGCTCTTTTTCTGGGGCCCGTCGTGGATGCGGAGCCGGGGCAAACCAGCTACCAGGCACTCATCACACGCATGAACACGTCGATCAAGGAGGAGGAGACGCCATGAGCGAGGCATATATTGGAGAAATCCGTCTTTTTGCGGGCAACTATGCCCCCCAGAACTGGGCATTGTGCGACGGCAGGCTGATTGCCATCAGCGAGAACGACGCACTCTTCGCGCTGCTGGGTACCACCTATGGCGGCGACGGCGTCACCAACTTCGCACTGCCCAACCTGCAGGGCCGACTTCCTATTGGCCAAGGCCAGTTGCCGGGCGGGAGCAACCGCGTTCTGGGCCAGCACATGGGTGCGGAAGACGTAACGCTGAGCATCAGCCAGTTGCCCGGGCACACCCACCAGTTCTCGGTGGCTGGCGCCGCCAGCACCAGCAAGCCACAACAGCAGGTACCGGCAGCCGTCACGGGGTTCAACCTCTACGCCCCCTCACCCGCCACGACTGCCGCCACCCTGGGACCCAGCTCGATGCAGATCGTCGGCGGCGGGCAGCCGCACAACAACGTCATGCCCAGCCTGGTGCTGAGCTACATCATCTGCCTCTTCGGCATTTTCCCCAGCTTCGCATAGCACGGACAGGAGCACTTCATGGACCCTTTTCTCGGAGAGATCCGCGCATTCGCCTTTGGCCAGGTCCCAAGGGGCTGGCTGCTGTGCAACGGAGCGATTCTGCCGATCAGTACGAACCAGGCCTTGTTTGCGCTGCTGGGCACCCAATACGGCGGCAATGGCACCTCGAACTTCGCCCTGCCCGATCTGCGTGGTCGCGCGCCCATTGGATACGGCGGCGGCGTTGTGCTCGGCTTGATCGACGGCACGGAAAGCGTCACGCTGATCCCCAGCCAGATGCCCCTGCACACCCACCAGCTGCTGTCCAGCGCCGCGGTGGCCACCACCAATGTCCCCGGCGGCAATGTGATGGCCGAGGCCGCCAATGGCCTGTCTGCCTATGGCGCGCCCACCAATTCCTTCATGGCTGCCCCCGCCGTGAGCACCAGCGGCGGCAGCCAGCCTCACGAGAACATGCAGCCCTCGCTGGTCATCAACTGGTGCATCGCCAGCTCCGGGATCTTCCCGCCCCGCAACTGAACAAGCCTCCCCCCAAGGAAACATCCATATGGCAGATCCCTTCTACGGCGAGGTCCGCGCATTCGGCTTCTCCTTCGCCCCTGTCAACTGGGCCTTTTGCGCAGGCCAGACCATCCTGCTGCAGCAGAATCAGGCACTTTTTGCGGTCATCGGAAACCGGTTCGGCGGTAACGGAACCACCAATTTCATGCTGCCCAATCTGCAAGGCAGGGCCGCCATGGGCGCCGGCACGGGACCTGGACTGAGCCCCCGCGACATCGGTGAAACCATGGGCACAGCCACCGAAACGCTGACCATTGCGCAGATACCGCCGCATAGCCACGGCATCAGCGCCCAGGGGGCCGGCGCCACGACCGCCATCCCCAGCGGCAACTTGCTGGCGCAGGGCATGCAAGGCGTACCGCCCCGGGGCAGCGCCAGGCCCACCTATGCAGCGGGACCGGCCACTTCGGCCATGGCGCCGACAGCGCTGCTGCCCGTCGGCGGCAACCAGGCCCACAGCAATATGCAACCCGTTCTGGCGCTGAATTTCTGCATCTGCCTGTACGGCGAATTCCCCGTCAGGTCCTGACGTTCTTCCACCTCCAGCCATTGCCCGCCATGCCCACCAACCACACCCCCAGGCCCAAGTCCGCTTCACGCATGCTGTCCATGTGGTTTGCGTGGTTCATAGGGTTGGTGATGGCGCTGGCGGCTCCGGCCCATGCCGCAGTGACTTCGGGGATCATCGGCTTCGGGACCGGCGCCGCCTCTGGCTACCCTGCGGTCACCTCTAACTACAACGGGCTGGACTTCATCAGCGACTGGTCCTATTTCGCTGAAGTGGACCTGACAACAGGCTCTCCGGGGATCGTCACCTCTGGCGATGCGATCACAGCCACCGCCCTGGACGGCAAAGCCCGCATCATGGCAGTCAATGGCACGGACCGCTTCAGCCTCGCCCAGGTGCGCATCTTTGCGTACGGTGACATGACTTCATTCACGTTCACCGGCTATCGGAGCGGCAGCCCTGCACCTAGCGCAGTCGTGAACGTCCCCAGGACGCCCGAAATGACCACGCAATTCGTCACGGTCAGCCTCGGCGCATTGGTGGACGTGGATGAAGTGCGCGTGTCCAACAACGGCGCCACGGAACCATTCAACTTCGCCTTCGATGATCTGGCCGTCGATGTCTATCCCCCAGCCACACCCACGGCGACGGCGCTGTCGCCCGCGAGCGGCCTGGCCGCTGGCGGATATCCGGTCACCATCACCGGAGCCAACTTCACCAACGTGATCGGCAGCTCCATCGTGACCGCCGTGAGCTTCGGCGGCGCGCCGGCGACCAGCTTCACGGTCGACAGCGCCACCCAGATCACGGCCACGGCACCGGCAGGATCGGGCACGGTGAACGTGACCGTCACGACGGCAGGCGGCACCAGCGTCACTGCCACAGCCAATCAGTTCACCTATCTGCCCGCGCCCACGGTGACATCCGTCTCGCCCAACTTTGGCCCGCAGGCAGGCGGCACCAGCGTGACCATCACCGGCACCGACCTGTCCGGCGCCACCGCCGTGCTATTCGGCGCGACAACCGCCACCAGCTATGTTGTCAACAGCGCCACCCAGATCACCGCCATCTCGCCTGCGGGCACAGGCCAGGTCGATGTGCGCGTCACAACGGCGGGCGGCACCAGCGCCATCAGCGGGGCCGATCAATTCAGCTACCTGGCAACGCCCACGATCACCAGCATCTCGCCCACGGCAGGCCCTCAGGCGGGCGGCACGGCGGTCAACATCACAGGCACGAACTTCATCGGCACCACGGGCGTGAACTTCGGCGCCTCGGCAGCGACCGGCTTCACGGTCAACAGCGCCACCAGCATCACGGCCACGGCGCCGCCCGGAACGGGCACCGTGGACATCCGCGTCAGCAACTCCGTCGGCACCAGTCCCGCCGTTGCCGCTGACCAGTTCACTTATGTGGCGGCACCGTCGGTCACCTCCATCTCGCCCACGGCAGGTCCCACCGGCGGCGGCACCACGGTCATCATCACGGGCACCGGCTTCGCCGCAGCACCTGGCACCGGCGCCGTGCGCTTCGGCGCCACGACCGCCACCTACACCATCAACAGCAACACCCAGATCACCGCCACCACGCCCGCGGGCAGCGCCGGCACGGTCGATGTGACGGTGTCCACGGTGGGCGGCACCAGCGCCACCAGCGCAGCCGATCAGTTCACCTATGTGCCCGCACCCACGGTGACTTCCATCTCGCCCACCAGCGGCCCGACCAGTGGGGGCACCACGGTGACCATCACCGGCACCAACTTCTCCGGCGCCACGGCCGTGACTTTCGGCGGCACGGCCGCCAGCGGCTTCACGGTCAACAGCAACACCCAGATCACTGCCACCGCGCCTGCCCAGGCCGCGGGCACGATCGATGTGCGCGTGACCACGGGGGGCGGCACCAGCGCCACCAGTGCGGCAGACCAGTTCACCTACGTGGCCACGCCCACGGTGACTTCCGTCTCGCCCACGGCAGGGCCCACCGCAGGAGGAACCTCGGTGGTCATCACCGGCACCAACCTCTCCGGCGCCACGGCCGTGACCTTCGGCGGCACAGCCGCCACGGGCTTCACGGTCAACAGCGCCACGCAGATCACAGCCACCGCGCCTGCAGGGTCGCCGGGCACGGTCGATGTGCGCGTCACAACGACTGGCGGCACCAGCGCCACCGGCGCGGCAGACCAGTTCACCTACGTGGCCACGCCCACGGTGACCTCCATCTCGCCCACCAGCGGCCCGCAGGCAGGCGGCACCACGGTGGTTCTTACCGGAACCAACCTGGGCGGCGCCACGGCCGTGACCTTCGGCGCCACGGCCGCCACGGGCTTCACGGTCAACAGCGCCACGCAGATCACGGCCACATCGCCTGCCGGCACGGGCACGGTAGACGTGCGCATCACCACCGCGGGCGGTACAAGCGCCACCAGCGCGGCCGACCAGTTCACCTATGTGCCTGCGCCCACGGTGACGTCCATCTCGCCCACCAGCGGCCCACAAGCGGGCGGCACCACGGTGACCCTGACCGGCACCAACCTGGGCGGCGCCACGGCCGTGACCTTCGGCGCCACGGCCGCCACGGGCTTCACGGTCAACAGCGCCACGCAGATCACGGCCACCGCGCCTGCCGGCACGGGCACGGTAGACGTGCGCATCACCACCGCAGGCGGTACCAGCGCCACCAGCGCGGCCGACCAGTTCACCTATGTGCCCGCACCCACGGTGACTTCGGTCTCGCCCGCAAGCGGTTCTTCGATTGGTGGCGCCACGGTCACCCTGACCGGCACGAACTTCACCGGCGCCACGGCCGTGACCTTCGGCGGCACGGCCGCCACGGGCTTCACGGTCAACAGCGCCACGCAGATCACGGCCACAGCGCCTGCGGGATCGGCGGGCACGGTCGATGTGCGCGTCACAACGACTGGCGGCACCAGCGCCACCGGCGCGGCAGGCCAATTCACCTATGTGGCCATCACGGTGACGCCCGCGACGCTGGCCGGCACGCCCAAGGTAGGCGTCTCGTTCAACGAGACCCTGACCGCCAGCGGCGGCGCAACCCCCTACACCTTTGCAATGGCCAGCGGCAGCACGCTGCCCACAGGCCTGTCGCTGTCGCCCGCCGGGGTGATCAGCGGCACGCCCACGGCGGCCGGAGCCTTCAGCTTCACGGTGCAGGCGACCGACAACAGCAGCATCAGCGGCCAGCGCACCTACAGTGGCAGCGTGACGGCAGCCACGGTGGTGCTGACGCCTGCAGCTTCCACGCTGCCGGCTGCCAGGCTGAACACGGCCTATGCAGGGCAGACCTTCACTGCCAGCGGAGGCACGGCGCCCTACACCTACGCCAGCAGCGGCACGCTGCCGACCGGAATGACGTTCAACGCCAGCACCGGTGTTCTGAGCGGCACGCCCACCGCTGCGGGAAGCTTCACCTTCACCATCACGGCCACGGACTCCTCCACGGGCACGGGCGCTCCGTTCACCTCGGGCAGCACCAGCTACACCCTGGTGGTGAACTCCACCAACGCCGACCTCAGCGCCCTGGCACTGAGCAGCGGCACGCTCGCACCGGGCTTTGGTGCAGGCACCCTGGCCTACACGGCCACCGTGCCCAACAGCAGCAGCACCGTCACAGTGACGGCCACCGCAGCCGATGCGGGCGCCACGATCCTGGTCAACGGCGCAGCGGCTTCCACCCCGGTGGCGCTGAATGTGGGCAGCAATACCGTGTCCATCGAAGTCACGGCGCAGGACGGCACGACCAAGAAAACCTATGTGGTGACGGTGACGCGCGAGGCTAGGCAAAGCGCCTCGGGCTCGGGTGTGGATCTGGGCATTGCCAACAGCAGCCCCACCTGCACGCTGACTGCGGCCAACTTCACCTCGCCTTCTGCCGTGGCCGGCTCGCTGGGCCCGCTGCCGGCGGCCTTCGCCTACCCGCAGGCCGCCGTGGACTTCACGGCCAAGCAGTGCGCCCCCAGCAGCACGCTGACCGTGACCCTCACCTTCACGTCCCCCGTGCCCGCCAACGCGCAGCTGATGAAGTACGACGCCACCGCAACGCCCAAGTGGCAGCCCTTCACGCCCACCATCAGTGGCAACCAGGTCAGCTACACCATCGTGGACGGCGGCCTGCGCGATGACGACAAGACGGTCAACGGCGAGTTCGTGGACCCCGTGATCCTGGCCGTGCCGGCTCCCCCATCGGCACAGAGCATTCCCACGCTGGACCGCTGGGGCCTGCTGCTGCTGTCGCTGATGGCGGGAGCCGCCGGCTTCATGGGCATGGCGCGCAGGCAGCGTACCGGACGTTAATACGCGTCAACAAGCAACCCGCGCTGCTGCATGTCGGCAGCGCGGGTTTGCTTTTGGTGCTCTACAGAAAGCCCCGTGGCGCGAGACAATCGCCCCCATGACCACCGCGCCGATTCCCGTTTCCGCAGATCCCGCCGCCTCCGCCGACCCCATGCCCCAGCCGCCCGAGCAGCCCGACCTGGACGCCTGCTGCGGCAATGGCTGCGACCCCTGCATTTTCGACAGCTATGACCTGGCCATGGACGAGTACCGCCAGGCGCTGCGGGCCTGGAAGGCGCGCAACGAAACGCCAGCGGGCCAGGGGTAGGAATAGGAATAGGGATCGGGGTAGCGAGATCAGTCCACGCGGGCGATCAGGTCCAGCTCCACGGCTGCGCCCTTGGGCAGCTGCAGCACGCCCACCGAAGTGCGCGTGTGGGCACCCACGGGGCCCAGCACCCGGGCGATGAGGTCGGAGGCGCCATCGGCCACCTCGCTTTGCTGGGTGAAATCGGGCGCCGAGCGCACATAGACGGTGATGCGTGCAACGGCGCGCACGGCATCGAGCGAGCCGGCCGCGCGCTGCACGAAGGCCAGGGCGCGCATGGCGCAGATGGCGGCGGCCGTTCTGGCCGATGCCAGGTCGATCCCGGCGCCGACCGTCCCCACGTAGAGCACTTCATCGCCCACGCGGGGAATCTGCCCGCTGACGAACAGCTGCTGGCCGTCGCGCACGACGGGGCTGTAGTTGCCGCCTATCTTGATCTCGCCATCGAAGCGGTGGCCGAGCTCGAGGGCGGCCTGGGCGAAGCGTTCATCTGCTGTCATGGTCTGGTGTCCGGAGTAAGGCAAGCGCGCAGTCTAGAGCGTGTTATGCACTTTTACGTGCCCGCGAAAGCCGGGAAAGGGGCCCGGAACGAGGCGTAGCACGCGCCGCGGTTGCCACACCGCAAGCGGGCTGCAACGAAGGGCCGGGCCCCTTTCCCGGCTTTCCCTTCGGGTTGGCTCTGCGCGCAGGCGCTCGCGGCGTTGCAGCGCTTGCCAAGGCATGAGCCTTGGCTGCGCACTGCGCCTTGCGATCACCAGCGCGCAGAACCAACGCGGGTACTTAAAAGTGCATAACACGCTCTAGAGCCTGTGGTGCACCGGCGCCTGCAGCGGCTTCAACTGCCCGTGGACGCGTAATGCCTCACCCCCATGCGCCAGGCGCCCGAGGCCAGCCAGAGGAAGGCAAAGCCGGCCAGCGGCGAGACCCAGCCCAGCCAGGCCGGCGCGCCCAGCGGGTCGGGCTTGCCCAGCACGGCCAGCGCCGGGTAGTAGGCCACGCAGGCCAGCGGCACGGCGAAGGTCAGCAGGCGGCGGAACCACTGTGCGTACAGGGCCAGCGGGTACTGGGCGGCCTCGACGCTGCCGTAGCTCAGCACATTGGCGGCTTCCAGGCTTTCCACGGTCCAGAACGAGAGCGCCCCCTGCAGCACCAGGATGCCCAGGAACAGCGTCACGCCACCCGCCACGGCGAACAGCGCCACGGCGACGGCCTGGGGCGTCCACGCCACGGCGCCCTGGGCCGTGGCAAAGCCCAGCACCAGCAGGCCCTGCAGCAGGCGGCCCAGGCGGCTGATGCGCACGTCATGGCCCATGAGCTGCAGCCACACGGGGCGCGGACGCAGCAACAGGCGGTCGAAGGCGCCGGTGCGCAGGAACTGCGTGCCCAGCACGTCGAAGCCCCGGCCCAGCGCATCGGCCAGGGCGAACATGCAGTTCACCAGGCCATAGAACACGGCCACTTCGCCGATGCGCCAGCCCTGCACCTCGCCAAACCGGTGGAACAGCGCCCAGACGGCGATGACCTCGATGCCCGTGACCAGGAACTGGCCCAGGGTCAGCATCAGCGCCGAGGCCGGGTAGCGCGCCTGCCCGCCCAGCGAGGCCAGCGCCAGGCGCAGGAACATGGACAGCGATCCTTTTTGCTTGGCCATGGCGCTCACCCGCCCTGCACTTCGAGGCCGCGCATGGTGCGCGCCATGGCCACGCGGCCCAGGGCCACGATCACGGCAATCCACAGGGCTTGCAGCGCCAGGCAGGCCAGCATCTGCGCACCGGCCATCTGGCCGAAATAGATGCGCGCAGGAATGTCCATCACGCCGGCCAGCGGCTGCAGCAGCAGCGCGGTCTGCCAGGCGTCGGGCATCAGCGCCAGCGGCAGCAGGTTGCCCGACAGCACGATGACCACGGGCGCGGCCAGCGTGTTGATGCCTTTTTCATTGAGCGCGGCGGCGGCGGCAACGTTCAGCAGCATGACCAGTGCCGTGGACAGCAGCAGCGCCTGCAGCATGGAGGCGGCAAAGCCCAGGCCTGCGGCCCAGCCGGCCGGCGGCTGCCAGCCCCAGGCGCCCAGCCCCGTCAGCGGCAGGGCCAGCCCTGCAAACGCCACCATCAGCGCCACGCGCGGCAGCACGCGCGCGGCGATCCAGCCAGCCGAGCGCACGAACCACAGCGCATAGGCATCCACGGGCCGCAGCCGGTCATAGGCAACGGCACCCGTGCGCACGGCCAGGGCCACGTCGGGGTCGCCGCTCCAGGGCAGCAGCGCGAACAGGCCCTGCGCCAGCCAGGTGTAGGTGATGGCGTGCTCCAGCGAGATGGGCGCGCCGGCCGATGCCGAGGCGCTGCCGTAGAACGCCGCCAGCACCATGGTCTTGATGGCGCCCCACCAGCACTGCGTGGCAAAGCCCGCGTAGGCGGCCGTGCGGTACTGCAGCATCAGCAGAAAGCGCGAGGCGAAGGCGGCCTTGTAGGGGCGCAGCAGGTGTCGCAGGCGGTGGCGCGGTCCCATGGCGCTCAGACCTCCGAGGCACCATGCATGGCGTAGAAGCGGGCGATCACGGCCTCGATGGCCATGTCCTGCCCCTCGCCCTCGCCTTCACCCGTGCCATCGCGCTGCGCCGCCACCACCTGTGCCCGCAGCGCATCGACCGCGCAGTCGGCCAGCACGCGGCCATGGCCGATGACGATGACGCGCCGGGCCAGCGCCTCGATGTCGTGCATGTCATGCGTGGTCAGCAGCACCGTGGTGCCGCGCTCGCGGTTGGCGCGCAGCACGAAGTCGCGCACGGACAGCTTGGAGGGTGCGTCCAGGCCGATGGTGGGCTCGTCCAGGAACAGGATCTCGGGCTCGTGCAGCAGGGCCGCAGCGATCTCGGCGCGCATGCGCTGGCCCAGGGACAGCTGGCGCACGGGCTGGTCCAGCAGCCGCTCCAGGTTCAGCATGGCCACCAGCTCGTCGCGGGTGCGCGCAAAGCGCAGCGGATCGACGCGGTACAGGTCGCGCAGCAGGTTGAAGCCGTCGCCCACGGGCAGGTCCCACCACAGCTGCGAGCGCTGCCCGAAGACCACGCCGATGCGGCCCACATGGCGCTGGCGGTCGGCGAAGGGGTCGCGCCCGTCCACCTCCACGCGCCCGCCATCGGGCCGCAGGATGCCCGACAGGATCTTGATGGTGGTGGACTTGCCCGCGCCGTTGGGGCCGATGAAGCCCAGCAGCTCGCCGCGCTCCAGCGCAAACGACACGCCATCCAGCGCCTGCACCGTGCGATGGCGCGGACGCACCAGCGCGCGCAGCGCGCCCATCACGCCGGGGTCGCGTTCATGGATGCGGTAGGTCTTGCGGAGGTCGTGGACGAGGATCTGGGGCATGGCGCTGGGCGGTGAGGTAAGCGCAGAGGGGGGCACAGAGGGGGCGCGATTCTACACAGGACCGGGCTTTGCTATCCTGCGCGCAAATTCGCGGATGGAAATCCGCCTTGCCGCACGCACGCTCACACAAAGGAAACACAACATGGCAGCTGAAGGCAATGCAAGCCAGCTCGTAGGAATCGTCACGCTGCTGGGGGCCGCCGTGGTGGCTGTGCCGCTGTTCAAGCGGCTGGGCCTGGGCGCCGTGCTCGGCTACCTGGCCGCTGGCCTGGCCATAGGCCCCTACGGGCTGGGCCTGGTGACGGACGCGCAGACCATCCTGCACGTGGCCGAGCTGGGCGTGGTGATGTTCCTCTTCGTCATCGGGCTGGAGATGAAGCCCTCGCACCTGTGGGACCTTCGCGGCCAGATCTTCGGGCTGGGCAGCCTGCAGGTGGTGGTGTGCGCGCTGCTGCTCACGGGCGTGGGCATGGCCTTCGGCTTTCCGTGGCAGGTGGCCTTCGTCAGCGGCGCGGGCTTCGTGCTGACCTCCACGGCCATCGTCATGCAGGTGCTGGCCGAGCGTGGCGACATCCTGGCGCCGCGCGGCCAGCGCATCGTCTCCATCCTGCTGTTCGAGGACCTGCTCATCGTGCCGCTGCTGGCCGTGGTGGCCTTTCTTGCGCCGGCCGATGCGGCGCCCGTGGCGACTTCGCCGCTGTGGCAGCGCGCGGGCGTGGCCCTGCTGTCGCTGGGCGCGCTGGTGGGCGCGGGCCTGTGGCTGCTGAACCCGCTGTTCCGCATCCTGGCCAAGGCCAAGGCGCGCGAGGTGATGACGGCCGCCGCGCTGCTGGTGGTGCTGGGCGCCGCCCTGCTGATGGAGATGGGCGGCCTGTCCATGGCCATGGGCGCCTTCGTGGCGGGCGTGCTGCTGTCCGAATCCTCGTTCCGCCACCAGCTGGAGGCCGATGTGGAGCCCTTCCGCGGCCTGCTGCTGGGCCTGTTCTTCCTGGGCGTGGGCATGGCGCTGAACCTGGAGGTGGTGGCGCTGAACTGGCGCATCGTGGGCCTGGGCGTGGTCGCTCTGATGCTGGGCAAGGCGCTGTGCATCTACGCCGTGGCCCGCGTGGCACGCAGCAGCCATGCCGATGCGCTGGACCGCGCCATCCTCATGGCCCAGGGCGGGGAGTTCGCCTTCGTGCTGTTTGCCGAGGCGCTCAAGCTCGGCGTGCTCGACCCCGAGGTGCATGCCAACATGACGGCCATCGTCGTGCTGTCCATGGCCATCACGCCGCTGGTGGTGGTGCTGCACAAGCGCCTGGCAGGCGCCGAGGCCGTGTCGCTGGACGGCGTGGAGGCGCCGCAGGACCTGCGCGGCAACGTGCTGGTCATCGGCTTCGGCCGCGTGGGCCAGATCGCCAGCCAAGGGCCGCTGGCCCGTGGCGCCAAGCTGTCCATCATCGACAACGACCCCGACGTGATCCGCAACGCCGAGCCCTACGGCTTCAAGGTCTACTTCGGCGACGGCGCGCGCGCCGACATCCTGCATGCGGCCGGCGCCAGCCATGCCAGCGCCATCCTGGTCTGCGTGGACAGCAAGGCCGCCGCCACGCGCATCGTGGAGAACGTGCGCCACGAATGCCCGCACGCCCGCCTCATCGTGCGCGCCTATGACCGCGAGCACGCGTTGGAGCTCATCCAGAAGGACGCCGACCATGTCGTGCGCGAAAGCTTCGAGTCCGCCCTGCTCATGGGCCGCCATGCCGTGCTGGCCCTGGGCGCCACCGAGGACGAGGCCCAGACGCTGGAGGCCGAAGTGCGCGGCCGCGACACCGAGCGCTTTGCGCTGGAGACCGCCGGCGGCAACTTTGCGGGGCGCGCACTGCTGCTGGGCAACATCGAGCGCATCGATCCGCCCCGGCACGACAAGCCCACCGCCAGGGACTGAGCGCGAAAGGGCTGCAGGGGCCGCAGGCCCCGCTCAATGCCGCTGGTTGATCTGTATGAGATTGCCGCAGGTGTCGTCGAACACCGCAATCGTGACCGGCCCCAGATGCGTCGGCGGCCTGGTGAAGCGCACACCGGCCGCGCTCAGGCGCTCGTACTCGGCCTGCACGTCGTCCACTCCGAAGAAGGTGGCCGGCACGCCGTCGGCATGCAGGGCGGTCTTGAACGGCCTGGCGGCCGGGTGCATGTCGGATTCGAGCAGCAGCTCCACGCCATCGGCATCGCCGGGCGATGTCAGGGTGAGCCAGCGCGCATCGCCGCCCATGGGAATGTCGTGCTTGAGAACGAAGCCGAGCACGTCGCGGTAGAAGGCCAGGGCCTTGTCCTGGTCGTCGACGAGCACGCTGGTGATGACGATCTTCATGGGGCAGTCCTTATGTCGCACGCGGGGCGACCGACGGGGACTATGGTAGTGGACCGGCCTTTCATCATGCGGAGTGCTCCAACAGCACTGACCCGTCCCCACGCAAGCAGAGAGGGTCACCGGGGCTTGGGCATCAGTCAATCGTTGCTCCCGACAGCTTGACCCGCTTCTGGTCCTCGACCAGCCTGAACTGAAAGCAGGTCGGCGCCAACCGCTAATCAACGACGCGATGCCCAGCGCCGGCCTGGACGCCTGGGGCAGTCTGGAGGGAGGCCACTCGGCAATATCGAGGCACAATCGCGGCTTTGCGCCATGACCGTGTTTTCATTCCCGAAAGTAGCGACCTAGGGACGACTTGGCGTGAGCGACGAAGGCAAATGAAATGAAAAATGCAATAGGTATCTTGATTGCCCTGATTCTGACGGCTTGTGGTGGTGGAGGCGGAGGCAGCACCGAGAATCCACCTCCCGTGGTCAATCCACCCACCGAGCCGGGCAATGGCGGCAATGGCGGCAATGGCGGCAATGGCGGCAATGGCGGCAATGGCGGCAATGGCGGCAATGGCGGCAATGGCATTCTGACATTCGACCCTCCCCGGCTGGAGGCTACTGTCATGCAGGCAGAGTCGCTGACGCTGCAAGTCGTCGGCACCGCCTCCTCCAGCATCCAGGAACAATTGAATCTGCGGCTGGAAGTCACGGCTGACTTCTCTCCCGAAGTGGCGTTGGAGCAGTTGGGTGCCCGCCAGTATCGGGCCCGACTCAAGATCTCCGAGAGCGCAGCCAGCGGCAAGCGCTCAGGCTTCATCAACGTATCTCTCTGCCGCGATGACCCCACTGTCTGCGCCTCCCCCTATCCAGGATCGCCCTGGAAGCTGCCCTACCAACTCAACATCATCTCGACTTCAGATAATCTGAAGCCGCTGAGCAAGCTCGATGGCGCCTCGACCTGGTCCAATTTCCAAGGCAATGCGGGGCACACAGGCTATGTCGCAACGAGCAAGTGGCTTGATCCTGCGAACTTCAGCCTGCGCTGGATGCGGGCCAAGTCCACGGGAGCGGATGGCTCCAGCAGTGAAATGCTGACCACCGGTTCGCACGTGGTCTTCAACGGCGGCTCAGGCGCTGACGAGGCCGTCGTAGCGCTGAACGAGGCCGACGGCAACGTCGCCTGGACACGGCCTCTCCCCTTTTTCGGTAATCCGGTGCTTTCCGCCGGCCATGTCGTGTCCCAGGTGCGGTCGTTCCAATCGTCACTGAAGACTCTGGATGCCGCTACCGGAGCCATCGTGGCAGAGGAAAAGCCGGTGACAACCGGCCGTGAATCCAGCCTCTGGCTTACCGGAGATGCCGATTCCGTCTATGTTGGCGAGCAGCAGCGCCGTGTGGATGCCGCGACCGCCACGGTGCGCTGGATGGAGCCTGAGCTTCCCATCTTCTATCAAGGCGAGCGCGTGGACGCCGTCGATGCCCAGCATGTCTATTCGATGCAGAAAAATGTCTCGGCTCAAGCGGAAGCCAGCTTGGTGATCAAGCGGCGCGAGGACGGCGGTCGGGCCATCGTGCTGGACGATCCCCAGAACATCCCGTACGCCTTCACGGAGAAAGCCCCCAGCACCACGGTGCTGGATGGCGCTGACCGGGTACTCGCCGCGCGCTACGGCTACAGCGAAATCACGATCAGCAGCTTTTCAATCTCACAGAAAAAGCGCCTGTGGACCATGAAGAAGAACTTCCTCAGCGTCCCGATCGTGGCCAACGGAGTGGTTTATCTGGTCTTCGATCCGTTCAGATCAGGCGAGCCAAGGCAATTGCACGCCTATGCGGGCGATAGCGGAGCTCTGCTGTGGTCCATGCCGCTGACGGGCGACAACAATCCCATCAACATCAACGGCCTCACCTACCAAGTCGTTGCCGTCAACAACCTGATTTTCATATCCAATCTGTCAGCCGAAAAGGGCAACTACACCCACGCAGTGGACCCAGCGACCCGCAAGATAGTCTGGCAGTTGCCGGCCAGCGGACGCTTGGCCGTATCCGACAACGGCCTGCTCTACATCGCCAGACCCAATAAGAGCCTGCTGGCCATCAATCTGCAGTGAGGTAAAGGTGAACCTACAGCGCCGAACAGGCGGACGCTGCAGGGAGCAATGCAGTGGGCCATGCAGTGAATGCCCGGGAAGCGACAACCCTTGTTGAGGCTTGCACCCTCTACAACATCAGCCCCCGCATGGCTCAGACCCGGCACACACTTGGCAGGCCCGCTATTTCAGCAGGAAGACGACGGGCACGCGCGTCCACATGCTGTCCGGCACGCCGTCGCGCGTGCCGGGGACAAAGCGCCACGTCCGCACGGCGTCCAGCGCCTCCTGGTCGAGCAGAGGATAGCCGCTGCTGTCTGCCACATCCACGGCCAGTGCCTTTCCGCTGGCGCCCACCAGAACCCGCAGCACCACCTTGCCTTCCTGCTCCAGCCGCCTGGCTTCCTTGGGATAGGCCGGCATCTTGTTCTCGCTGGCCTGCCTGTCAGGCACAGGCTGCACCACGCCTGCCGCAGCCGGGCCGCCGGCCAGCAGGCCCAGGGTCAATGCAAGGATGGCGCAGCGCATGCGGGGCATTCGGAAGGCTCCTGGATGGGGACGGGATGGGTATGGGATGGCAGTCGTGGACTGGTGCGGCCCCGGATCATCGCATGCCCTCCACCCGCCACCAGCGCGGCAGCAGCGCCTGCACCTCGCCGCGCCGATAGCGGTCGTCGATGAGAAAGACCACGCCGCGGTCGCGCTCGCTGCGGATGACGCGGCCTGCGGCCTGGACCACCTTGCGCAGGCCCGGGTAGAGATAGCTGTAGTCATAGCCCTTGTCCGCGCCGAACTGGCGGTCCATGGCGCGCTTCATCTCTTCGTTCACGGGATTGACCTGGGGCAGGCCCAGCGTGGCCACGAAGGCGCCGATGAGGCGCTCGCCGGGCAGGTCCACGCCCTCGGAGAACGCCCCGCCCAGCACGGCGAAGCCCACGCCCTGCCCGGCTTCGGTGAAGCGGGCCAGGAAGGCCGCGCGACCCTCCTCGTCCATGGACGGGGTCTGCAGCCAGACCGGCAGATCGGGATGGGCGCGCTGCAGGCATTCGGCCACGCGCTGCAGGTAGTCGAAGCTGCTGAAAAAGCACAGGTAGTTGCCGGGCCGGCGCGCGTACTGCGCGGCCACGAGGTCGGCGATGGGCCGCAGCGAACGATCGCGGTCCCGGTAGCGCGTGGAGATGTGGCCGACCACCTGCACATCGAGCTGGTCGGCCTGGAAGGGCGAGTCGGCCTCCAGCCAGTGCGTGCCTTCGGGCAGGCCCAGGATGTCGCGGTAGAAGTGCGGCGGGCTCAGCGTGCCCGAGAACAGCACCGAGGCATGGGCCGCCGCATGGCGCGCCGTCAGGTGGGGCGCAGGCACTACGTTGCGTATGCACAGCGTGGAGGCCGGCGTCCTGTTCGGGCCGCTGCGCCCCGGCAGCACATGGACGTCGAACAGCGCATGGCCGCCGAACTGCTCGGCCAGCGCCATGAACTGCAGCGCCTCCCAGTAGAATTCCAGCACGGGGTCGCCGGGCAGCATGGGGCTGTCGGCATTGGCATCGCCGATGGCCGCCACGGCGCGCTGCACGGCGCCCAGCAGGCCTGCGGGCACTTCCTCATGGGCCTGGTAGCTGGCGGTCTGCTCCCTGTTCAGCGCGCTCCAGCTGCGGCTGAGCCGGTCCAGCGCCTTGCGCACCGCGCCGGTGGCCGCCTTGCGGGCGGCGGCCAGGGCAAACTGCGACAGCTCGGCCGTGTACATGCGGCGCGCGCGCTCGAGCAGGTTGTGGGCCTCGTCCACCAGCACACCCACCTTCCATTGCTGGGCCTGGGTGAGCGCGTACAGCATGGCGGCGCTGTCGTAGAAGTAGTGGTAGTCGGCCACGGCCACGTCGCTCCAGCGCACCAGTTCCTGGGACAGGTAGTAGGGGCAGATGTCGTGCGCCAGGGCGACGGCACGCACGGCAGGCGGGTCCCAGGGCGCCTGCTGCAGCGCGGCGGCGCGCGCGGCGGGCAGCCGGTCGAAGAAGCCGCGCGCCAGCGGGCAGGAGTCGCCGTGGCAGGCCTTGTCGGGATGCTCGCAGGCCTTGTCGCGCGCCAGGATGGCGAGCACGCGCAGCCTTGCGGGTGGCGCGGACGGTGTGGGCGGTGCGGGTGGCGAGGGCAGCGGTTGTGGCGCAGCCGGTTCCTGCGGCGGTGGCTGGTGCTGCTCGGCGATCTGCCGGTTCACGCTGGCCAGCGCCTGCAGCGCCAGGCCATGGCCCGTGCCCTTGGCCGTGAGGAAGAACAGGCGGTCCAGGCCCTGGTCCGGCATGGCCTTGAGCATGGGGAAGATGGTGCCCAGCGTCTTGCCGATGCCCGTGGGCGCCTGCGCCATCAGGCACTGGCCGCCCTGCTGCGCGCGCGCCACGCGGTAGACGGCCACGGCCAGCTCGCGCTGGCCCGCGCGAAAGCCCTGCATGGGAAAGCGCAGCGCGGCCAGCGCCGCCTCGCGCGCCGCGCGGTGGGCGGCCTCACTGCGCGCCCAGTCCAGGAACAGCGCGCACTGCTGCTCGAAGAAGGCGCGCAGAGTGGCCGCGTCTTCCTCCTGCACCAGCACGGTTTCTTCCGAGTTGCCCACGTTGAAATACACCAGGGCCACCCGCAGCCGCTGCAGGCCGCGCGCCTGGCACAGCAGATGGGCGTAGATGCGCGCCTGGGCCCAGTGCAGGGCGCGGTGATGGGCGCGCACGCCCTCGATCTGGCCCCGGTAGGTCTTGATTTCCTCCAGTTGGCCGGCCTGGGGGTCGAAGCCGTCGGCGCGGCCGCGCACGCGCAGGTCGCCGTATTCACCGGCCAGGCTGATCTCGGTCTCGTAGTCCTTGCCCCTGCGCGACTGCACCAGGCTGTGGCCGGCCATGCCCTCCAGCGCGCTGGGCGCGGGTGTGAAGCGCAGGTCCAGGTCGCCCGCGCGTGCCGTGAACTCGCACAGCGCGCGCACGGCCACGGTGTAGCTCACGCGGCCTCTCCCAGCGGCTGGCAGCGCCACTGCACATGGCACACGCGCACGGGAATGCCGTGCTCGGCACAGTACTGCAGCCAGCGGATCTGGTTGTCCTGCAGCTTGTCGCCGGGGGCCTTGGCCTCGACCAGTTCGTAGCGGCGCTCGGCCGGCCAGAAACGCACCAGATCGGGAAAGCCCGTGCGGTTGGCCTGCACGTCGCGCAGCAGCCGCGCAAAGAACAGCTTGAGGTGGGCGGCCGGAATGCAGTCCAGCGCCAGCGCCAGCAGCGGCGCGCTCAGCGTGCCCCAGAACACGAAGGGCGACTGCAGGCCCTGCTTGTCGGCATGGCGCTGCACGATGACCTCGCGCCAGCTGCCATCGTCCAGATGCGCCAGGCATTCCTCGAACAAGGCTGCGCGGCGCTGCACGAAGTCGGGCGCGGACAGGTCGGCCGGGCCGCTCTGGAACGGGTGGAAGAAGGCGCCCGGCAGCGGCGCGAAGATGGCCGGCCAGCACAGCAGGCCGAACAGCGAGTTGATGAGCGCGTTCTCCACGTAGAACACCGGCGCGGCGTCGCTGTGCCAATGGTCGCGCAGCACGTATTCGACCGATGCGGGCCGCGCCGGCAGGTCCAGCTCCACGTCCATGCGCATCTGCGCCACCACGGGCGCCAGCGCCGCCGCACGCCCGCGTGCGCCCTGCCCCAGGCTGCGGCGCAGGCGCGGCAGCATGCGCGCCACGCGCTGCAGTTCCTCGTCGCTCTCGGGCTGGGCCTGGGCGGCCTGGGCCAGCGCCATGGCATCGGCAAAGCGCTCCATGCGCTCGTACACACGCATGCGCCGGTGGCGGGCGCCGGGGTAGCGGCTTTGCGCATAGGCCTGCTCGGCACGCTCCCAGTCCTGCATGCGCTCGCAGGCCTGGCCTATGCGCAGCAGCACCTTGGCGCGGCGCTGCTCCAGCCAGGCATTGCCGCTGGCGCAGCCGGCCACCTGCTGCAGCAGCGCATCGATCTCCACGCCTTCATCCAGCGCCGCGCGGCAGGCCTGCAGGGCCAGGTAGCCATCGACATCGGCACGCGACTGGAAGGCCCGCGACGCCGCATCGAAGGCCACGGCCTCGTAGCGGAACACGCCCAGGTCGGCCAGCACGAATTCCGACCAGTCCTGGTAGAGGTTGCCGAAGAACATCAGCCGAAAGCGCTC
>NZ_JAELTK010000052.1:0-44082 GCF_016428765.1 Delftia sp. ASV31 | reverse complement strand
CAGGGCCGCTGCCACGCGGTGGATGACCTGCACGTAGCGGGGCTTGACGACGGTGGCGGCCGGGTCGAACAGGCCGTCGCCGCGCAGGATGACGGTGCTGCGGTCGGCCTCGTCGCGCACGCTGACCAGGCCTTCGCGGATCTCGGGCTCCAGGAACTGGCGCAGCCGCGGCTTGAGTGTGGCGACGGTGGCGGCCGCCGAGGTGCGCGGGAAGCGGATCTCGTTGATGGCGGCGAACAGGTCGTCCGAACTGTTGGACAGCCGGTAGCTGAACCACAGGTAGATGAAGAACGCCAGCAGCAAGGTGATGGCCGCGGCCACCCACAGCGGCACCATGGCCCAGGGCGGCGAGGCCAGGCGCTGCACGCCACGCCAGTGCACGGACAGCAGGCTGCTGCGGTCGCCGCGCGTGGATTCGATGAGCTGCAGCAGGCGCGCCTTCAGCGTCTCCAGCTGGGCGCGGCCGTTGTCGATCACGCGGTAGCGGCCTTCAAAGCCCAGCATCACGCAGTAGTACAGCAGCTCGATCAGGTCGATGTGCTGGTGCGGCGTCTGCACCAGGCGGGCCAGCAGCTGGAAGAACTTCTCGCCGCCCCAGGTTTCGTTGTGCAGGGCGACCAGCAGGCTGTGCTTGGGCCAGACGCCGGCACTGCCCCAGGGCGTCTGGGCGGCGGTTTCGTCCAGCACCGTGCAGATGCAGTAGCGTGCACCGATGATGGTTTCCATGGGCACGCCGCTGGCGCCTGCGCGCTGCTCGAATTCGCGGATGTGCTCGAGCAGCAGTTGTTGCAACGCGCGCGGGTCCTCGTTGGTGACCATGGCGCGGATCTGGGGGATGAGGTTCAGCAGCCGGTTGGCGGCGGCCACCAGCGGGTTGCCGCCGCTGACCACGTCGGGCAGGTTGGAGCGCAGCGGCTCCTGGCCGGCAGGCGCAGGCGCGGCGCTGGCCGCACCTTCGGCACGGCCCGTGTCGGCGTCGCCGCCCCAGGGCATTTGGTGGCTGATGTTGGAACTGTTCATGTCGGAAGATGCGTCGCGCCGTCAGCGGCGGATGGCCCAGAACTCCAGTTGCAGGTCGGGGAATTCGCCGGAGACGTGCATGGCAAGGCCGCCGGAGCTTTGCAGCTGGTTCCACAGATCGTGCGTGGTGTCCACCTCGAAATAGTTGTAGCCCGCGTGGTAGGGAATCTCGCGCGGGGCAATGGGCAGGGGCCGCAGCGTGACGCCGGGCAGGTGCAGATTCACCAGGTCGCGTATGCGCTCCACTGGGCCCAGCTTGGTCTGGGTGGGGAAGTGGGTGCGCAGGAATTCCGGCGTGGTCTGGGCATGGGCGGCCAGCACGAAGTCGCAGGTGGTGAGCAGTTCGGTGGACGGGATCAGCGCCACGCGCACGCCGTACTGGCGGTCGTGCAACGGGATCTGGATGGCGTTTTGCTCCAGCACCGAGGACAGGCTGCGCCGCAGCTCCAGCATCAGCGGCGGGAAGCTGCGCCGCAGGTCGTCATGGTCGTAGGCGGGCAGCACCTCGGGGCGGCGGCGCTCGTGGTCGAAGGTGGTCAGCTCGGCGGCCAGGCGCAGCAGTTCCTCGAACAGGCGCTCGGGGTGGATGCTGGCGGTGCGCACCCAGTGCTGGGCTGCGCCCGTCCAGTGGTTGATGAGCTGCAGCAGCAGGAAGTCGCCGACCTCGCCGATGCCGCCGCGCTCGGGCTGGATCATGCGCTGGGCCAGCACTTCGCCGCGCTGGCGCAGCAGGCCGTGGATTTCCTTGCAGAAGGTGTTGAGCACCGAGCTGGGCCCGTTGTTGACCACGGTGGGGATGAAGCCGGGCTCCAGCAGCACGCCGCCGCTGGCCTGCCGCTCCACCACATGGGCCACGGGCAGGCTGACCCAGCCTTCGGTCAGTTCGTGGGCGGGGCGCAGGCTCAGGCGCAGCCGGCCCAGCTGCACCTCGGCGGGCTGGGCACCCACGTCGTTGCTGTCCGCCACTTCGGTCACGTCGCTGAGATAGCGCGCAGGGCTCTGGGAGCCTTCGCCAAAAGTCACTTCGCTGCCCGAGAAGCGGCGCAGCGGCAGCGCCAGGTGGACCACCACGTCCTTGAAGTCCTTGCCGATGTCCAGCGGGGTGGGCGCCTCGTCGTCGCCCGGCAGCTGGAACGGCGTGCCGTCGGGCAGCACGCCGTGGGCCGAACGGATGCCCAGCTTGCCCATGCGCAGCAGATCGGTGTCCAGCTCCAGTTCCGAGAAGCCCCAGAAAAAGGGCTGCCCCGGCAGGCTGCGTGACTGCAGTTGCCGGAACAGGAAGCGCTCCTGCTGCTGGAAGTGCTGGGGCCGAAGGAACATGCCCTCGGCCCAGATGACTTTGCGTTGCCAGACCATGGTGGATAGATGTGCGTTTATTGGGATGCGGGTTGAATGCGGACGGTGACCTCTTCGCGGGTCAGGTGCACCTGGTAGCGCACGGGCTGCAGCTTTTCGGTGGAGCCCATGCCCCACCAGCGCCTGCGCAGCTCCACGGAGTTGGGCGCGACGGCGGAGGCGCGCCAGGTGCTGCGCTCCAGATCGCGGTAGGCGGCGAACAGGCCGAAGGCGCGCACATCGGGGTTGCCCTTGCGCTCTATGACCTGGCGCTGGCCGGGCGCGACCAGGAATTCCTCGCGCCGCACGAAGTCGCTGCCCAGCTGGCCGTCGTCCTTGTCCTGCAGGTCGAAGAAGCCGGCGCGGTCGAAGGCGGCGGAGGCGCGCAGCTCGTAGATGCGCAGCAGCACGGGCTTGGGAATACCTTCACGGTCCGGGTTGATGTCCATGTCCGCCACCACTTCGAATATGGCGGTGGGCACGGCTGTGGGCGCCACTTCGGGCGCGCGGCTCAGGGGGTTGAGGGAGCCGCAGCCGGCCAGGCCGGTCACCACGGCCGTGCCCAGGCCCAAGGCGCCCAGCGTTTGCAGCGCCTGCCGGCGCCCCTGCGGTTCCTGTGATCTCCACATGGCTTCTCCTGTCTCGATGTCAGTCATTGGTTTCACGCGCGCAGATCCACACCGTCAGCGCGCTGAGGTTGTCCTGGTGCGGATTGCCGCTGGATACGACGCGGCCGACCATGCGCTGTATCCATTCGTCGGGGCGCTGGCTGGCGGTCAGCAACTGCTCCATTTCCGACTCGTGCATGCCTTCCCACAGGCCGTCCGAGCACAGCAGGAAGACATCGCCGGCCTCCAGGGCCACGGCGTCGGCGCGGATGCTGGGCGGCACCTGGCCCTCGGCGCCAATGGCGCCTGCCAGCACGTTGCGGTTGGGCAGGCGGCGCGGGTCGTTCTCTTCGTACAGGCCGGCGTGCAGCAGCTGCTGCACCAGGCTGTGGTCTTCGGTGCGCAGGTGCATGCGGCCCGCACGGAACCAGTACAGGCGCGAGTCGCCCCAGTGCGCCCACAGGGCCCGGCCCTGCTCGGGATCGATGCACAGCACCACCACGGTGGCGCTCATGTGCATGCGCGAGGCCGAGGTGGACTGCTGGCCGCTGACGCGGTGCTCCGCCTGCGAAATCAGGGAGGCCAGGCTGGCGGGGGCGAACAGCGGGTTCTCCCGGAAGCCTTCCAGCACGGCCTGGACCGTGAGCTGGGCGGCGAGCTCGCCGTGCCCGTGTCCGCCAGCGCCATCGGCCAGGGTGCAGCACAGGCCGCCGGCGCCCAGGTCCATCAGGCCCATGGCGTCTTCGTTGCTGGAACGCCTGCCGCTGTGGGAGGCGCTGGCCACCTGGATGCTGTAGCGGTGGCCGGCTCCGTCGAGGTAGGCGATCACGGCTGGCCTTTCACGGACTGCTCGGCGTTTTCGTAGGCCTCGACGAAGGTGCGGCCAGAGAAGGCCATCAGGTCGTCCTCGGCATGGCGGCGCAGCACGTCGAAGTTGTGCTTGTAGTCGTCCCACAGGGCGGCCTTGCGGCCATTGGTCAGCAGCTTGTCCAGCAGGCCGGGGTTGGTTTCTGTTCGGCGCTCCAGCTCGGTCGGATCGAACCGGGTCAGGGCCTCGGCATAGGCGGCGCGGATGCCGGCCATCAGGGCCAGCTGGTGCACATGCAGGTCCTGGAAGGCGTCCTGCATGGCAGGCAGCGGCTTCATGAAGCCCGGGAAGGTCTGGTGGACCATCTGCATGAGCACGCCCTCGGAATTGGGCAGGAACTTGAGCGGGTTGTTGGCGCCCGTGGCAATGATGGTCACGCCGGCGCGGAACTCGCGCTTGATCTCGGAGCGCGCGGCCAGCAGGTCGATGGTTCCCTGCACGGCAATGCGCAGGGCTTCGCCGAAAGTGCGCATGAATTCCGGTGTGACCTCGAAATGGGTCTTGGCCGGGTTCAGGCCTGCGCCCTCCATGAAGGCGGCGGCCAGTGCCTGCAGATCGGCGTTGGCGGCCGGCTGGGGCTGCACGGGAATATCGACAGGCGCGGCTGTGGAGGGCAGGGCGCCGATGGGGATGGCGGCGTCGCCCTGGCCGAGGATGCTGGAGGCCGCGGGGATATTGACGTTGATGCCTGTGTCAAGGGGGGCCGAGGCAGCGGCAACGGCAGCCCTGGCGACGGGCGCAACATGGGCAAGACCGGACTTGAAGAGGTCCAGATCCAGTCCATTGGTGGGCAGCAGACCGTCCAGCGCGGCCGGCTCGGCGGGGATCTGGGGCACGGGCGCCGGGGCAGGCGCGGCAACCGGAATGTCCTGTGCCTGCGCCGGCGCCTCTACCTGTACAGGAAGCTGCTCCTGCACTGCAGGAATCACGGTATCGATCACGGGCGGGAGTGCGGGCTGGGCCGGTGCTGCCGCCTCCTGCGGTGGCACCGGCTCTGCGGGCTGTGCATGCGACTGCATGCGCGGCAGATTGAAGGCCTGGCCCAGTTCGGAGCCCCGGCCCGAGGCCTGCTGCAGCGGCTGCGCATCGGGGGGCAGTCCACCCTGGTCGAACAGCGCAAGCGGGTCGAGCTTTTGGGATTGCTCGAAGCACGAAGGCAGGCCGGTATGGGAGGCATCATGCAAGGCCTCGGTGCTCAGGCCCTTGAGCGGCAGGGTGTGGACCATGCCGTCATGGCGCTGCTGTATCAGCTCGCCCGTGCCTTGCGATGGCAGGCCGGCCCAGCCTTCCTCCTGCTGCCGAGCCTGCTGGGGCGGCGGAGCAAAGGGGTCGAAATCATTGGGGATCAGCAGGGGGCGATGCTGCGGCTTGGCGGGCTGCGGCATGGCCAGTGCAGCCTGCTCGGGCGGGACGGCGCTCTCGATCGAAGGCACGGCAGGGGTCTGGATGGCATCCAGGCTCAGTGCCGTCAGGCCTTCCCAGGGATCGGCGATGCCGGGGGCGGCGGCAGGCAATATGTCTGCCAGCGGCGCTGCCTCTGCCAGCGGCGTTGCTTCCGGCAGCGGGGGCTGGGCAGCGACGGGAGGCGGGACGATCTGGGGCTGCGGGGCGGCTGTGGCGGGTGGGGCCGCTGCCTGCGTTGCTTGCGCGGCATGCGCGTTTTGCGCGTTTTGCATTGCAGCCGAAGGCGGTGCCTCGAAAGGCGTGCCCGGCGCCACGGCGGCCAGGGTGTAGGCGCCGATACGGATGCGCGCGCCCAGGGGCAGGCCCACTTCCTGGCCCGAACGCACGGGCTGCTCTGCCACCCAGATGGGATCACGCTCGCTCAGGTTCGCAACAAAGGCTCCCTCGGAATCCAGCCTGACCATGGCGTGCACGCGCGCGACGGAAGCGTCCGGGTCCGAGATGATGAGCTTGTTCTGGCCACTGCGTCCGATCGTGCCGCCGGCCATGCCGAATACGGCATGCCAGTGGCGATCGACCGGAACGCCATCGTGGTCCACGACCCTGAGTTCGATTTTGTCCATGGAGTCTTAGGCTAGGCAGTTTTCAGGAAGCGTCGGGATGCCTCAGGAGGCTTTGCGCGCGGGCGCAGGGCGCTTGTTGCGCAGCGCGGCACGGGCGTTGTTGAACTCCCGGCCCCAGATGGGATGGCCCTTTTCGGCCTCGGTCAGCTGGAAGGTGGGGTCCAGGGCCAAGGCCATGTCGAAGTGCTGGCGGCAGGGCTTGCGGCGGCCTTCCACGCAGTGGCTGAAGGCGATGTACTTCAGCGCCTTGACCTGGCTGCTCATGGGCAGTTCCTGCGCGGTGGACAGGGGCGTCAGCGCCGTGATGGCGTCCTCATAGCGGCCGTCCACATAGAGCTGGATGGCTTCGACCAGCTCCTGCTCCTTGATCACCACGGGGTCCACGGGCTTGACGGGCTCCGGAGGCTGGACCACGGTCGGGGCCGGCTCGGGCTCCACGGGCTTGGGCGCGGTTTCACACGCGGCCAGGCCGAAGGCAACGGCCAGGGCAAGGGTCAGGCGCTGGATGGAGTGAGGAATATTCAGGGTCATGGACATGGTCAGCGGGCATCAAAGTCATGGGAAAGGGTCACCGACTGGCCGTCGGTGATGCGGATCACCTGCCGATAGCTCTCGAAGCCGGGATTGCGCAGCTCCACCGTGTGGGAGCCTGGCGCCAGCTTGAGCAGCACGACGGGAGGGGTGACGCCGGACGGCTTGCCGTTGATCAGCACATTCGCCCAGGGGCTGACCCTCAGGCGCAGGTTGTGATCTGTCCGTGGCGTCTCAGACCGTGCTGCCAGCGCGGCGGAGCGCGCTGGAGCAAGGCCGGGTGTCAAGGCGGTGATCGAGGTGATCACGCGGCTGTTCAGTGCAAAGCCGCCGGCCGTGGGTGCCGCAGACGCCGTGCGCAGCCGCTGCGCGGAAGGGCAGCGCTGGATCCAGCGGTCCTGGGCGCGGCTGTAGGCGTCCCGCCACGGCGTACCCGTAGTTTCGTAGGCTTGCAGTGCAAAGCCCGGGTGTGCGGAGAACGCGGAGTCGAAGGCCGCCTCGCAGCGCGCCCATTCCTTGTGCGTGCAATAGGTGTAGGCCAGGTACTTGTGGGCGGAGGCCCGCTCCATGGGATCGGCCAGCCCGCCAAACAGCGCCGCCTGCAGCGCACGCTCGGCCTGGGCCAGGTCGCGCGCCTCGAACAGCGCAATGCCCTGCGCCAGCTGCGGGCGTCCTGCCGAGCCGGTTTGGGCCGGCGCTGCCTCTTCGCATGCCGCCTGGGAATGCGCCAGGCAGGGCAGGCCGAGCACTGCAGTGCACAGCATCCATCGCCAGCGGTGGTTCATCAGTCGAGCCATGGGCCGCGCTCATTCGAAAAGATGGTTCACGGTCACCGACTCGCCCTTGGTGACCGTGATGGTCTTGGTCACCGTGGAGGCCGCACCCGGGTTGCTGATGTCGATGCGGTACTCGCCCTCTGGAAGCTCCATCTGGGTCAGCGGCGGGCTGGTCCGTGCCGGGGCGCGGTTCACGGAGACATAGCCCCAGGGCACGACCCGGAACACCACCTTGCCCGTGGCCGCTGCGGGCTTGACGGGGCGGGCGTCGGTCTTGGGCGGCTCGGTGGGCAACGGCTCGGACCCGGTGGCCACCGTGACGGGGACGACGGGCGTGCTCTGCTCGGGCTGCGAAGGGGCAATCTCGGGCAACGCGGCCTGCTGCTCGGGCGAGGTCATCGGCTGCACCTGCTCCGTGGAGGCCAGCGAGGCCTCGTTGAGCAATTGCTTGAGCAGCGCCTGGGCCTCGGTGCGGTGCTGTCCTTCGGGGAAGCTGTCCAGGTAGTCCTGCAGGCGGGCCAGGCTGGACTGGCTTTGCGCCTGCTGCCAGGCCAGGCTGTCGCGTGCTGCCAGGGTCTTGGCGCGTGCCTGGTCCTGGGAATGGTCGTACCACAGCACGCCGCCGCCCGCGATGGCAGCCAGCACCAGGGCGCCGATGGCCAACGGTACGGCCATGCTGCTGCGCCTGGCCTTGGGCGCAGCCTGGGCCCCCGCAGCTGGAGGCCGGGCAGCCGCAGGCTTGGCCTGGACGGCCGGCGCTGCGGCGGGCTGCTCGGGAACGGGTGCCGGTGCTGAAGCCGGAGCCTGAACCGTAGCCTGAGGCGCCGGCATGCCTGGCAGTGCCTGGTCGATGTCGATGAACGGCCCGTTGCCCAGGCCCATCGGATCGGCGGCAGAGGCCTGGGGCGCAGATGGGGATGCCATCTGAGGCGTGGCCATGGCAGCAGGCGTGGGGGCCGGTGACGCCGGGGCCACGGGTGGAACCGTTGCAACAGGCGGCACGGGCAGCACAGGTGCCACAGGTGCCACAGGTGCAAACGGCATGACCGTCGCCACGGGCGCAACCTGCGGGGTGGGTGTGGGAACGTAGGTTTCCGTGATCGGCAGGAACCGGGGTGCCTGCGCCGATGCCGACTCGCTGGCCATGGCGGCCTGAACGGCCGCAGGCGTCGTGATCGGGATATAGATGGGGCTGGGGCTGGGCTCCACAGGCGCAGGCGCCGCCCGGTTTTCGGCAGACAGGCCCAGCAGGCTGCGCAGTTCGGCAATCGACTGGGGCCGGTCCTGCGGGCGCACGGCCAGGGCTTTTTGCATGCCCTGCAGGAAGGCGTCGGAGTAGCCGGGAACCTGCTCGGAAGTCAGCGGCTGCATGGGGTCCGTGACCATGCGCGCCACCGAGGTGGCAGGAGTGCGGCCCGTGGCGGCCTGGTGAATGAGGGCGCCGACCTGGTAGATGTCCGTCCACGCGCCCTGGGGCATGGCGCCGTCGTCCACGTACTGCTCGATGGGCGCAAAACCGGGCTTGAGCACCATGGTCAGCGCCTGGGTCATGTCGCCGATGATGCGGCGCGCGGCACCGAAATCCAGCAGCACGGGGCTGCCATCGCGCTGCACGAAGATGTTGTCCGGCGCGATATCGCGGTGGAAGCAGTCCTGTGCATGCAGGACCTCGAGCACATCGAGCAGCGGGGCCAGCAGGGTGCTGAGCTGGGCCTGGTCGATGCGGCCCGACGATGCCTGCAGCACGCGGCCCAGCGTCTGGCCCTCGTAGTGGCGCATCACCATGTAGGCCGTGCCGCCGGCTTCGAAGAATCGGTAGACATGCACCAGGGTGGGGTGCGAGAAGCGCGCCAGCAGGCGGGCCTCGTTGATGAAGCTGCGCAGCCCGGCGTCGAACGCGCCACGGTGCTGCGAGCGCACATGCACCTGATGGGAGCTTTGCCGCCCGGCCAGGGCCGAAGGCATGTACTCCTTGATCGCGACCTCGCGGTCCAGCGAGAGGTCACGGGCCTTGTAGACGATGCCGAAACCGCCTTCGCCGATGACATCGAGCACGCGGTATTCGCCAATCTGGACACCTGCCGGAAGGCAGTTGGTCGAACATGCTGCTTCGCTATCCATGCAATCCCACCCAAGATGTTGTTTCACACCCTGGCGGGCGATGTCTGTCGCGCAGCCAGGGTGCCGAACCTGTTCGAGGCCATTGGTCAAGGAGAAAGCCGGCATCACACCGGCAATCTGTCTCTGTACCCGTTGGTTTTCCTCAATCAGCCTATTGTCTGAAGCCAGGGGCCAAAGACGAGCGTCATGGATTCGTCATGAATACAAGATCGTATTTCAATCGGACTCCGAATGCGGCGTGAGTGTAGCTTGAGTTCCGCAAAAAGCCATGACACGAATCGAATGGATATGAGGTGGATACATTTTTTTTCAGATGTATCCGCCGTAACAATTCAGTCTGCTCAATTGTTTGTATTTTGCCGGCCTTATCCACTATCATCGCGGCTCCAACAAAGGAGGGCGGTTCACGACAGTGAGGATAGCAGGCGATTGTCAATACATTCCTTGACCATCCAGGGTATGCGCCGCACTGATCTGAATCACGTGTTAAGTGAATCGGTTTCGTGCGCTCTACCCGAGAGTGGTTTCCCCTTTGTTCGCGTGTGAACTATCCGATGCAATCAGGCTATTGGGTTGCATGCGAACGTTTAATCCATTAGTTCGAGAGGTGTGCAATGTCCGTTGATATGTTCATGAAGGTCGAGGGCGCCAGTGGCGAGTCCCAGGATTCCAACCACAAGGGCTGGACCGACATCGACTCCTTCACCTGGGGTGCTACCCAGCCCAACACCATGTCCAGCGGCGGTGGTGCCGGCGCCGGCAAGGTGAGCTTCCATGACCTGAACGTCATCGCCAAGGTGGACAAGTGCTACCCCGCCGTGCTCAAGCACTGCGCCACGGGCAAGCACCTGGGCCAGGTCGACATCTCGCTGTGCAAGGCCGGCGGCTCGCAGATCGAGTTCACCAAGATCACCCTGACCGACGTCATGGTGACGAACGTGACCGTCAGCGGCGCCAACTCCTCTGACACCGTGACCGTGAACTACTCGTTCCAGGCTGCCAAGGTCAAGACCCAGTACTGGGAGCAGACCAACCAGGGCGGCAAGGGCGCCGAGAGCCAGATGGGCTTCAACATCAAGGAAAACCGCGAAGCCTGAGCTTCCTCCCGCAGCTGCGTTGCTGCGGCAACCCGCGCCGGACGCGTCTGGCGCGGGTGTTGCCGTGGACGTGCGGGAATATGGCCTCCATCTATCGATGGAGGCTTTTCAGTATGGAAAGCCGAAATCGGGCTGTTGAAGGAATATTGGGGAGACGTGCCTTGAGGCCGCGTGGGTAACCGCGTGTCTGGCTGGTTTTTGTGTCATTTTTTTGACGTGGTCCAGCTTTCCATTCCTGTCAAAAGCTGAATGTCGTTAGGCTTGTCAATCTTTGACAAACACAAAAACCCATGGCTGCGGGCATGGGGAGTCGACTTGCTCGCTGCACTATCAATGTGCAGAAAATTTCTGATAAAAATGAAATGCCGTGGATATGCGCAGGATTACCGCGCGTGGGTTCCTGTGTCTATTGATCAGGCACATTGAATGCCTGGTGCCGGGGCCTGCGAACCGTTGTGGTGCGTTTGGCCCATACTGCGGCGAGTGGCGGAGCATACACGAACATCGGACGTTGTCGAGAATATTTTTGCCGGTCCAATTATTAAAACGCAATTCGTTTCTTTAATAAATTCCACTGCCAACTTGTGTACAAGAGAGAGTACTAAATGCGTGAATGGACCATTGCCCATTGCCGGCGTGCAAACCCGTCAGAGAGATTGCAGCAGCAATCGGCGTATACCCTGTCACCGGCCGCAAATCTGCACGGTGCCGCAGGCATGGCTTCGCTCTTTTCCACCGCCCTGCGCCGGGTCCTGGCTGGCCTTGGCTGTCGCCAACGGCAGGGGCGGTGTTCTCCAACCGGCATGGCAGTCGCATGAGCATCGCGGTTGCCTCCCCGCCCGTGTGCGAGACGCGCCAGGGGCCTGCAAGCAGCGCGCACTCGCTGGCCGCGCAGATCTACGCTTGCCTGAAGAACGACATCTTCGACTTCCGCCTGCTGCCCGGCGACCGCTTCAGCGAGGGCGAAATCGCCACGCGCATGCAGGTCAGCCGCACGCCTGTGCGCCAGGCGCTGTTCTGGTTGCAGCGCGATGGCTATGTCGATGTGCATTTCAAGAGCGGGTGGCAGATCAAGGCCTTTGACTTCAAGTACTTCGAGGATCTCTATGAGGTGCGAACCCTGATGGAGACCAGCGCCGTGGCCAGCCTGGTGGGCGAATCGCTGAAGTCATTGCAGCCGTTGCGCGAGGTCTGGTGCGTGCCCGAGGAGCAGCGCGAGACCGACCCCGCCGTGGTGGCCTCGCTGGACGAGGCCTTCCATACCGGCCTGGTGGCCGCGACCGGCAACCAGGAGATGGCGCGCATCCACCTGGACATCACCGAGCGCATCCGCATCATCCGGCGCCTGGATGTCATCAAGCTGCCGCGGGTCTCGGCAACCTATGACGACCATGCCGCCATCCTCGCGGCCATCGAGGCTGGCGATGCGGCGCGGGCCCAGTCCTGCCTGAGGGAGCACATCGCCGACAGCCGGGCCGAGGTCAAGCGCATCACGTTCTACATGCTGCAAACGGCGCGCGAGCGCTATGGCGCCCTGACGCAGATGGCCTGAGGGCCGCAATGTGTTGCTGGAGGGCCTCTTCTGAGGCCCTTTTTCATGGCCGGGCCGCCGCGGGAAGGCGGCGGACATTCGTTCCCGCGCAGCAAAGCCTGCAAGTCGCGGGCAAGGGGCTTGCTTTTCCCCGCATCGCTGCGTCGGCGTCCCGGTAGTCTTCCTGCCAAACCGTGGACGGGCCTCGCGCCCGCGCCATCTGCCAACTCACAGGGAAGAGAACATGAGCATCAGAACCGACAACCTGAACGTGCAAAGCCTGCTGGCCCGCGCCCAATCCAAGCTCAACATCAGCACGACGCAGGCGGCTTCGGATTCGGCCGGCAAGAAGAGCGCTGCGGAGACCAGCGCCACCAAGACGGAAAGCACCAAGACCGAGACCACCGAAGCGGAGAAGGTGCGCAAGCTGGCGCCGTCGCTGACCAAGGCGCACGAGCGCATTGCGGCCCAGGCCCAGGCGGGATCGACTTCGCTGTCGGCGTTGGGGCAGTTCAAGTCATCCCTGGTGGACCTGGCCTCGGCGGGCAAGGATGTGGCCGCGCTCTCGGCCACCAGCACCACCCAGTCGGTGCAAGGCGCGCTGGAAAAGCTGGTGGCGCGCTATAACTCCAGCGTTGCCAAGGGCAGCGTGAGCGCGGCGGCCGGCTCTTCCACCGATGTAGGTGCCACCCGCGCCCTGCGCGAGTTGCGCTCGGCCATCATGAGTGTCACGGGCAGCGCGACCGCGCCCAGCCTGGGCAAGCTCGGCATCGTCCAGCGCCAGGACGGCACGCTGGCGGTGGATGCCAAGGCCCTGGAAAAGTCCATGGCCGCCGATGCCGCCGGCGTGACCTCGGCCCTGGCCGGCATTGGCAAGGCGGTGGAGAACAGCGCCAACTCTGCGCTGTCCACGGGCAGCCGCCTCAGCTCGTCGATGGCCAGTCTGGGTGACCGGGTCAAGACGCTGCAGCAGCAGCAAAGTGCGGTGGTTGCCACGGCCGAGAAGCTGGGCGACTCCCTGGTCGGTTCGGCCAACTGGAACCGCATGGTGCTGGACGCCTACCTCAAGAACTGATTTCGGCACCATCCCCGCCCTGCATCCTGCTCCCGGAAAACATGAAAAACCTGCGCATCGGCCTCCGTCTCGGAGGCGGCTTCACCATTCTTTTGCTGATCATGCTGTTGATCAGTGTCACCAGCATCGTCAGCATGGGGCACATGGCCCGCTCGACCACGGAAATCACCGAGGTGGCCCTGGCCAAGGAGCGGATGATCAGCGACTGGTTCCGCAACATCCACTCGGGCTCGCGCCGGACCACGGCCATTGCCAAGAGCAGCGATCCCTCGCTGGCCACCTTCTTTGCCGAAGACGCGGCCGAGTCCTCGCGCCAGTCGGGCAAGCTGCAGGACCGCATCGAGCCGCTGCTGCAGACGCAGGAAGAAAAGGACATCTGGGTCGAGATCAAGAAGGCGCGCGCCGGCTACCTGGCGGGCCGCGACGTGGTGACCAAGGCCAAGGCCGAAGGCCGTGCAGAAGATGCCGAGCGCCTGTTCACCCAGGAGTACCAGCCCGCCACGCAGCGCTATATAGAGATCGTGCAGCGCCTGCTGGACATGCAGCGCGCCGCCATAGACAGCTCCGCCGCGGAAGTGCAGGTGCGCTTTTCTGCCAGCCGAGCCACCATCATCGCCGTGGTGTCCCTGGCGGTGGTGCTGGGCGCGCTGGCCGCATGGTGGATCACGCGCGGCATCACCGGGCCGCTGGCCGAAGCCCTGCGCGTGGCGCGCACCGTGGCCAACAACGACCTGACCAGCCGCATCACCGTTGATTCGCGCGACGAAACCGGCCAGTTGCTGCAGGCGCTGCGCCAGATGAACGACAACCTGGCCCAGGTCGTGGGGCAGGTGCGCTCGGGTGCGGACAGCATCGCCACGGCTTCGGGCGAGATCGATGCGGGCAACCAGGACCTGTCCTCGCGCACCGAGCAGCAGGCCAGCTCGCTGGAGCAGACGGCTGCCGCCATGGAGGAGCTGACCAGCACGGTCAAGCAGAACGCCGAGAACGCACGCCAGGCCAATCAGCTGGCCGCTTCGGCATCGCAGACTGCGGTGCAGGGCGGCAAGGTGGTGGCGGGCGTGGTGGACACCATGGGCGGCATCAGCGAGTCCAGCCGCAAGATTGCCGACATCATCGGCGTCATCGACTCCATTGCCTTCCAGACCAACATCCTGGCGCTGAACGCTGCCGTGGAAGCGGCACGTGCCGGTGAGCAGGGCCGTGGCTTTGCCGTGGTGGCGGGCGAGGTGCGTGCGCTGGCCCAGCGCAGCGCCTCGGCGGCCAAGGACATCAAGGACCTCATTGCAGATTCCGTGTCCAAGGTGGACGCGGGTACGCGCCAGGTGGCCGAGGCCGGCCGCACCATGGACGGCATCGTGCAAAGCGTGCAGCAGGTCAGCGACCTGGTGGCCGAGATCACGGCCGCCAGCCAGGAGCAAAGCAGCGGCATCAACCAGGTGCACCAGGCGATTTCGCAGATGGACACGGTGACCCAGCAGAATGCCGCGCTGGTCGAGGAGGCAGCAGCTGCGACCGGCTCGCTCAAATCCCAGGTGAATCAGCTGGCGGCCGCCGTGAGCGTGTTCCGCATCGACGGCGTGGCGCCGGCCCGTGCAGGGACAGGAGCGGCTTCGTCTTCAGTGCCTGCCGCGCGCGCGCCTTCTGCGGCAGCGCCCATGCGTCCTGCGGCCAGACCGCTGGCCGCGTCCGCCCCTGCTGCTGGCACTGCACCCGCTGCTGCCGCACGCAGCGCATCTGCTGCCCCAGCGCCCGCCGCAAAGCTGCCTGCCGCCAGGCAGACCGTGGCGGCCAAGGGCAATGACGACGGGGACTGGACTTCGTTCTGAGTCCGCCCGGCTCCGGTTGAGTTCTGCCGGGTTTGGCCGAGTTCAGCTACTTGGGGGCGCCCAGTTGGTACTTGGAGCCCTCGCCCTGGCCATCGGAGATGGCGGCGGCCTGGCCGGCAGCAGGGTTCACGCCGCCGGCATCTTCCTTGTTCGTGGCTCCTGCGCCGCTTGCGGGCTCCGACGCCTTGGCGGGCAGGGGCGCGGCTGGCGGCAAGGGCTCGTGCGGATCCTCCTTGGCATGGGGCATGACCTGCTCGGCCATGATCACGGGCTGGCCCAGCAGGGGCTTGTCCGGCGGGGGCTGGTTGAAGCGCGGCACTTCGGCCATGGGAAATCCCGCGCGCGTTGACGAGGTCTCGCCCGAGCAGGCGGCCAGCGTCAGCAAAGAGGTTGCGGCGACGCCCAGGGCCAGCCGTCTGGCGAGTGTCGTGGCCTGCACAAATTCATGGGGCATGGTTGTTCTCCGATGTCGATCTTCCGGCCGACATGCTCCCATGTGTCCAGGACTGGTGGCGTAGGTCCATGCCGGATTCCCGGTGGCAGGCCACCGCGATCCTTGCTCAGGGCTGGCTGCCGCTGGCCTTCCACGATCCATCGGACTGCTTGCAGAACCAGAAGCGCCAGTTTTCCGAGGTCTTTTTCAGGCGCACGTCGGCCGACAGCAGGCGGCAGCTTCCGGCCGAGCCGGTCTGCACGGTCTGCTGCGGCTGCAAGGCCATCGTCACGCGCTGGTTGGTACGGTTCGGGCCGCTGGTCCATTCGGTCACGGAGCCGTCGGCGGCCTCGTTGAGCACCTTGGCCACGGCGGCCTTTGCGTCGGGCAGGTCCCTGGCGGGAATGCGTGCGGCGATGGTGTCGTTGAGGAAGATCGACGCTGCGGCATTGGCGCTGGTGGACACCAGCGAGGCGGCGGCGGCCAGCGATGCGACGGTGAGGGCAAAGGTTTTCATGCAATGGTTCCTGGAGTGTGGGCCGACGACCGCAGCGGGATGTCGGAAGGAAAGTATCGGGCCATGTTAACGGCTGCCGTGGTAGCGCCGTGCGTCGCGCACCGCTGAAACCAGCGCGGACTGCGGCCGAGTGTGGTCGAGTGCTGCCGAGGGCCGCGCAAAACCGTTACAGTCCCTGGCGGATTCCTTCGTCCATTTCCGCCAGAAATTCCACTGCATGCCACGATCTTCCAGCCACCAGACCACCCAGCGCTTTGCCGTTCCATGGACGCTTGTTGCAGGCTTTGGTGCAGCGGCCCTGGCCACCCTGGTCATCGCCTTCGTCAATTTCCGGTCGTCCGAGGCGCGGGGCCAGGCCGTGAATGCCATGGACCGCACGACGCTGGCCATGCGCCAGCTCAGCCAGCTCAATGCCTCGCTCAAGGATGCCGAAACCGGACAGCGGGGCTTTCTGCTGACGGGTGACCAGGCCTATCTGCAGCCCTACCAGCAGGCGCGCGATGTGCTGCAAAAGCAGCTGGAGGCGCTCAAGGCGCGCACGTCCAGCGACTCCGTCCAGCACCGGCTGCTGGACCAGATCGAGGACATCTCGACCCAGAAGCTGCGCGAGCTGCAGGAAACCATAGACTTGCGCAAGGCCGGCGACCTGGACGCCGCCATGGCCCTGGTGCGCCTGGACGTGGGCAAGAACGCCATGGACCGGCTGCGCGAGTTGATCGATGATCTCTACACCCGCCAGACCCGTGAGCTGGAGCAGCGCCGCCAGCTGTGGGTGGAGGCCTCCACCACCTCGACGTACTACTCCTGGGGCGGCTCCATCATCTTGCTGGGCCTGATCCTGGCATCGGCTGCGCTGACGGTGCGCGAGTACCGCGTCAAGGCGCGCCAGTCTTGGGTGACGTCCGGTCTGTCCGGCCTGGGCCAGCAGTTGCAGGGCGACCGCCGGCTGGAAGACCTGGGCCAGAAGGCACTGGAATACCTGGCCACCTACCTGCGCGCCGAGGTGGGCGCCGGCTATGTGGTGGACTGCGCCGACGGCGGTCTGCGCCTGTTCGGCGGCTATGCCTTGCCGCGCGAGCGCCTGCAGCACAAGCTGCTGCCCGGCGAGGGCCTGGCGGGCCAGGCGGTCGCCTCGCGCAAGCTGCTGCATGTCAGGGACGTGCCCGCGCAGCACCTGCCGATTTCCTCGGGCACAGGCCAGTCCAGCCCGTTGCAGCTGATGGTGGCGCCCGCCATGGAGAACGGCGAAGTGTTCGCCGTCATCGAACTGGGCTTTCTGCGCGGGGTGAGCGAGGCAGAGCGCAGCCTGCTGGAGCGGGCGTCCGAAATGCTGGCCGTGGCCATCCGCTCGGGCCTGGACCGTTCGCGCCTTGAGACCTTGCTGGAAGAAACGCGCCGCCAGTCGGAAGAGCTGCAGGCCCAGCAGGAAGAGCTGCGCGTGAGCAACGAGGAGCTGGAGCAGCAAAGCCGCATCCTGCAGGAGTCGCAGACGCAGATGGAGCACCAGCAAAGCGAGCTGGAGCAGACCAATGCCCATCTGGAGGAGCAGACCCAGCAGCTGGAGTACCAGCGCGAGCAACTGCTGCGCGCCCAGGGTGCGCTGACCGACAAGGCGCACGAGCTGGAGCTGGCCAGCCAGTACAAGAGCGAGTTCCTGGCCAACATGAGCCACGAGCTGCGCACGCCGCTGAATTCCACGCTGATCCTCGCCAAGCTGCTGGCCGACAACAAGCCCGGCAACCTGCAGGCCGATCAGGTCAAGTACGCACAGACCATTCATGCGGCGGGCAGCGACCTGCTGGCGCTGATCAACGACATCCTGGACCTGTCCAAGATCGAGGCCGGCCAGGTCAGCGTCCTGGTGGAGCCCATGACCATCGCCACCGCCTTGCAGGCGCTGATGGAGCCGCTGCGCCCCATCGCCCGCGAAAAAGGCCTGGAGCTGACATGGACGGTGGACCCCGGCGTGCCGGCCTCCATGCAGACCGACCCCATGCGGCTGGCCCAGGTGCTCAAGAACCTGCTGTCCAACGCGCTCAAGTTCACGGCCAAGGGCTCGGTCGACCTGCAGGTGTCCCGCGTACCCGGGGGCATGCTGGCGTTTGCCGTGCGCGATACCGGCATCGGCATTGCCGAGCAGCAGCAGCAATTCATCTTCGATGCCTTCCGCCAGGCGGACGGCAGCACGCATCGCAAGTTCGGCGGAACGGGCCTGGGCCTGTCGATCTCACGTGATCTTGCCGGGCTGCTGGGCGGCACGCTGACCGTCTCCAGCACGCCAGGGCAGGGCAGCGTGTTCACGCTGACCGTGCCTGTGATCCTGGAGCTGGTGGAGTCTGGCCAGGCCTTGGCTGCCGCGCCGCTGCCCCGCCCGGCGCGGGAATCGCTGGCGAATGCGCAGACGCAGACACAGACGCAGGTGCCGGTGTCATCGCCCGCGTCCGTGCCCGCCGTCGCCTCGGCCCATGTCGCGCCGGCTGCGCCCGCGTTCGCGCCGGCCATGTCGCCAGCCATGTCTGCGCCGATGCTGTCGCCTACCTCGTCCGCGGCGAATGCCTTGCGAAAGAGCGGGCAGAGCGGGCGCCGCATCCTCGTCATCGAGGACGATCTGCGCTTTGCCGACATTCTTTCCGAGCTCGCGCGCGAGATGGATTTCGAATGCGATGTGGCCAACACCGCGTCCGACGGCCTGGCCATGGCGGCAAGCAACCAGCCCAACGCCATCGTGCTGGACATCAACCTGCCCGATTTCTCGGGCCTGGGCGTGCTGGACCAGCTCAAGCGCAACCCCGTCACGCGCCACATTCCCGTGCACGTGGTCTCGGTGGCCGACTATTCGCAGGAGGCCATGGGACGCGGCGCCGTGGGCTACGCGCTCAAGCCCGTCAAGCGCGAGGAACTGGTCCATGCCCTGAAGCGGCTGGAGGCCAAGTTCACCCAGGACCTGCGCCGCGTGCTGGTGGTGGAGGACGACGAGCGCCAGCGCGAGAGCGTGCGCCACCTGCTCAGCCGCAGCGACGTGGACATCGTCTGCGCGGGCACGGCGGCGGCGGCGCTGGAGCATCTGCGCGGCGCCACCTTCGACTGCATGGTGATGGACCTGAACCTGCCCGACATCAGCGGCTACGAGCTGCTGCAGCGCATGACGGACCAGGACGATGTTTCCTTCCCGCCTGTCATCGTCTACACGGGCCGCGCGCTCTCGCGCGATGAAGAGCAGCAGCTGCGGCGCTTTTCCAAGTCCATCATCATCAAGGACGCGCGCTCGCCCGAGCGCCTGCTCGACGAGGTCACGCTGTTCCTGCACCAGGTGGAGTCCGAGCTGTCGGCCGAGCACCGCCAGATGCTGCAGGTGGCACGCAGCCGCGAGTCGGCGCTGGAAGGGCGCACGGTGCTGGTGGTGGAGGACGATGTGCGCAATGTGTTCGCGCTGTCCAGCATCCTGGAGCCCACGGGCATCCGCGTGGAGATCGCGCGCAACGGGCGCGAGGCGCTGGAAACCCTGGAATCGCGGGGCACGGCGCAGGCCGGCATCGACCTGGTCCTGATGGATATCATGATGCCCGAGATGGATGGCTACACCGCCATGCGCGAGATCCGCAACCGCCCGCAATGGCGCCGCCTGCCCATCATCGCCCTGACCGCCAAGGCCATGAAGGACGATCAGGAGAAATGCCTGGCCGCCGGTGCCAACGACTACATCGCCAAGCCGCTGGACGTGGAGAAGCTGCTGTCGCTGGTGCGGGTGTGGATGCCCAAGTAGCAAGGAGGACGCGATGCCGCAGCTGAATAGGAGGACGCGATGCCTCAGCTGAAAAAAGCCCGCACCGCCGACATCGAGCAGCGCCTGCTGATCGACGCCATCTACCACCGCTACCACTACGACTTCCGGGGCTACGCCCAGGCCTCGCTCAAGCGGCGCCTGCAGTCGGCCCTGGTGCAGTTCGACTGCAAGACGCTGTCGCAGCTGCAGGACCGTGTGCTGCACGATACAAGCGTGTTCCCGGCCCTGCTCGAGTACCTCACGGTCCAGGTCAGCGACATGTTCCGCGACCCGACCTACTTCCGCTCGCTGCGCACCGAGGTCGTGCCGCTGCTGCGCACCTATCCCTCGCTCAAGGTCTGGGTGGCTGGCTGCAGCGCGGGCGAAGAGGTGTATTCGCTGGCCATCCTGCTGCATGAAGAGGGCCTGCTGGACCGCACCCTGATCTACGCCACCGACATCAATCCCCATGCGCTGCGCGCGGCAGAGCAGGGCGTGTTCGACATGGCGCGCGTGGCGGCCTTCACCGACAACCATGCGCGCTCGGGCGGGCACAGCTCGCTGTCGCACTACTACACGGCGCGCTATGGCCGTGTGGTCTTCGACAAGGGGCTGCGCGAGCACATGGTGTTCTCCGACCACAGCCTGGCCACCGACAGCGTGTTCGCCGAGATGCACCTGGTGTCCTGCCGCAACGTGCTCATCTATTTCGAGCGCGAGCTGCAGGACCGGGCGCTGGGCCTGTTCCGCGATGCGCTGTGCCATCGCGGGTTCCTGGGCCTGGGCTCCAAGGAGTCGCTGCGGTTTTCAGGGCATTCGGAGGCCTTCGAGGACTTCGTGCTCGAAGACCGCATCTACCGCAAGAGGGCCGGGCTGTGATGCCCGCGACCACGAACACACCCGCCTCGGACGCCGCCACAGCCTACGAGGCCATCGTGATCGGCGGCTCGGCCGGCGCGCTTGATGCGCTGTCCGTGGTGCTGCCCACGCTGCCCGCCAGCCTGCGCGCTTCGGTGCTGGTGGTACTGCACCTGCCGCGCGACCGGCGCAGCCTGCTGGGCCAGCTTTTCGGGCCGCGCTGCTCCCTGCCGGTGCGCGAGGTGCAGGACCAGCAATGGCTGGAGCCGGGCTGCCTGTACTTTGCGCCGGCCGACTACCACCTGCTGGTGGACAGCGGGCCCAGGCTGGCGCTATCGCTGGATGCGCCCTGGCATTTTTCGCGGCCCTCGATCGATGTGCTGTTCGAGTCGGCTGCCGACTGCTATGGCGAGCGCCTGCTGGCCGTGCTGCTGTCGGGCGCCAACGAGGATGGCGCTCAGGGCATGGCCAGCGTGCACGCGGCCGGCGGCCTGGCCGTGGTGCAGTCGCCAGACAGTGCCGCAATGCAGACCATGCCGCGGGCGGCCCTGGCCCGCGTGCCACAGGCCCAGGTGCTGGCGCCGCAGGGCATTGCCGCGCTCATCGCATCGCTGCACGGCCAGGGGAGGCTTTGAATGTCCATTCAGCGCGCTCCCACCAGACAAAATACCGAGAGAGAATCCATGTCCCAAACAGATCGCGTCAAATGCCTGATCGTCGATGACATTGCCGAGAATCTGATCGCCATCGAAGCGCTTCTGCAGCGCGACGGCATCGAGTTCCTCAAGGCGCATTCCGGCCCCGAGGCGCTGGAGCTTTTGCTCGACCATGGCGATGTGGCGCTGGCCCTGCTGGACGTGCAGATGCCCGAGATGAACGGCTTCGAGCTGGCCGAGCTGATACGCGGCAGCGAGCGCACGCGCCACATCCCGCTCATCTTCATGACGGCCGGCTCGCGCGAGCACAACTGGCAGTTCCGCGGCTATGAAAGCGGCGCCGTGGACTTTCTGTACAAGCCCATCGACCCGCACATGCTGACCACCAAGGCCAATGTGTTCTTCGAGCTGCACCAGCGCAAGCAGGCGCTGGCCCAGCAGCTGCAGGAGCGCACCGAGGCGCTGCGCATCAACGAGATGTTCATGGCCGTGCTCAGCCACGACCTGCGCACGCCGCTGCAGTCCATCAAGGCGGCGGCCACCGTGCTCACGCGCCAGCCCGATCCCGGCAAGGTGGCCAACATGGCCGAGCGCATGCTCAGCAGCAGCCAGCGTATGTCGCGCATGATCGAGGATCTGCTGGACGTGACCCGCATCCGCCAGGCAGAAGGCCTGCCGCTGTCGCCCCAGCCGACCAGCCTGCAGACGCTGCTGCAGCGCACGCTGCAGGAGGTGGAGACGGGCTTCCCGGAGCGGCGCCTGGAAAGCGAGATGCTGGGCAATCTGGAAGGCATCTGGGATGGCGAACGCCTGTGCCAGGTACTGACCAACCTGCTGGGCAATGCCATGCACCACGGAGATCCCGCGCAGCCGGTGCAGGTGACGGCCGATGGCCGCCAGGACGATCGCGTGTCCATCACGGTGCGCAACGGCGGCACCATTCCCGCGGAACTGCTGCCCACGCTGTTCAACCCGTTTCGCGGTGGTGAACGCCGGCCCGGCCAGCACCAGGGACTGGGCCTGGGGCTGTTCATTGCGCACCAGATCGTGCGTTCGCACGGCGGGCGCATTGATGTGCGCTCCGCCGACGGAGTGACCAGCTTCAGGGTGGAATTGCCGCGCGAGGCGGCGGTGGGAGGCTCCAAGGCCGTGCTGTGACGGCGGGAGCCGGGGGCGCCGGGGGGCGCGAAAGCGCGAACGCTTCAGTGGGCGGGGTTGCCGAGCGCTTCCTGGATGGAGTCCAGCAGCGTTTCCAGGTCCTCGATCTCGAAGGGCTTGAGCAGGGTCCGCACATGGGGGCCCCAGGCCGTGGGGTAGGGGCCCAGGTCGTAGCCGGAGCACAGGATGATCCAGCGCTGCGCATCGGCCTCCAGCAGCTGCCGCGCCAGGTCGGTGCCTGACAGGCCGGGCAGGCTGACATCGGAAACCACCACGTCGAAAGGCTGGGCCGCATCCAGTTCCAGGGCCTGCTCGGCGGTGGCGCAACTGGTCACGAAGCGTGAATCGCTCTCCATCAGCAGGCCAATGGTTTCGCGCAGGTCGGCATTGTCTTCAACGTACAGGATTCGCATATCTCTTTGTTGCGGTGCATCATGCTGCTATCAAAAAGGCAGCATTGACGAGGGCTGATCATCCACACCCTCGGGCGGCCATCGCGTAGGACAGCATGCAAACTTTTCTGCCGCCGCCTGCATGGAGGCCGAGGCGGTGGATTGTGCAATACAACGAAGAGCACCAGAACACGGTTTGCGCGCGTTCAGCGGGTGGAGGCCTGCGGCGGGTCCAGAACATGCTTTTGCACGGGCAGGAATTCATCCGCCTGCCGTGAATAGTCCCAGCGCGTGAGCTCGCGGCGCAAGGCCCGGCCCTGTCCAGCCGAGTCCTCCTGCTGCTCCAGCGTGAACAGGCTGTTGGGCGCATGCGCGCGCAGCCGCAGCGATACCGCAGTGCCCGCCTGCGCCGCCCACAGCCCCGGCAGCGGCTGGACCAGGCCGGGGTCATGTCCGTGGCCTGACAGCACCAACTGCGCTCCCGCGTCGCGCCAGGCCGCCAGGGCCGTTGCCGCGCGGTGCGGGCGGTGGCTGCGGTCCTGCGCATGGGCGGCTGCCAGCGGGTGGTGGCTGACCACAATGCGCCAGTCGCCGGGGCTGGCCTGCGCCAGCCTTTGGGCCACCTGCCGGATCTGGCTGGCCGACAGGCTGCCGCGCTGGTGGCGCCACCAGCGCGTGGTGTCCACGCCAATCACGCAAAAGCCCTGCTCTGCGCACCAGGGCTGCAGTTCGGCACTGATCCAGCGGGCGTAGCGATCGTGGGCATGGCCGCCCAGCCGCTCCCACCAGGCAAGCAACGGCAGATCGTGGTTGCCCGGCACGACCAGGCGGCGCGGTACGGGAAGCGCATCGAAAAACTCGCGCGCCTGGGCAAACTGCGCGGCCGTGGCACGCTGGGTCAGGTCGCCGGAGACCACCAGCAGCGCCACGGGCAGACGTGCGGCCAGTCTTGCCGCGGCGGCGCACACGGCCGGATCGTGGGCGCCGAAATGCAGGTCCGACATGTGCATGAGCAAAGCCATGGGCGTTCCTTGTCCCTTGATGATCAGGAGGAGGGCCCGGCCTCGCCCGGCACGACCAGCCACAGCGGCTTCTCGCCCAGGCGAAAACGAATGGGCGGGGCCATCCATTCGCGCTCGCCATCAAAGGCCACCTTCAGGCGCCGCGGGCGCCGGCCTGCGGGCTCTGCCACCAGCTCGGTGCAGGCCAGGCTGGCTACCGCATCGTCCTGCGCCAGCCGTCCCAACACGGCATTCCAGACCACGCGCGCTGGGGCCTCGCTGGCCTGCGGCAGCAGCAGCACGGCGGCCAGGTGCTGGCCGTCGGCCACGGCGCGGGCTTCGGCAATGCCCACGCGCTCCAGCTGCATCGGGTTGTTGCCCACGAACAGTGTGCTGGCCAGGTGCTCCCGCTGCTGCAGCGGCGCCTGGCGGTCGGAGCGCAGGGCGATGCGCCAGCGGCGCGCGCTGCCACCGCGAAGAATGCTCCAGATGGAGGCCGCAATGGCCACCAGCCGCGTGCGGCCAAAGCGTGTGGACGCGCGCTCGCGTTCGTCCAGCAGGCGCGGGTACAGGCCCAGGCTGGCGTTCACCAGGAACAGCCGTTCGTTGACCAGGCCCACGTTCACGGGCCGCATCTGGCCGGCCTGCAATGCCTGAAGAATGTCCTGCACGGCCTGGGCGGGGTCCAGCGACAGCGCCTGCTCGCGGGCGAAGTAGTTGAAGGTGCCCAGCGGAACCACGCCCATGGGCACGCCCCGTGCCCAGGCTGCGGCGGCCACCGCATTGATGGTGCCGTCACCGCCGGCGGCCACGACCAGGCCGCCATCCTGGCTGGCCCTGTCCACGGCGCGGGCGGCCAGGTGCACGATGTCGGCGCGTGCGCCAGGCACATGCCACTGAACGCTGCGCTGCTGCAGCGCGGGCACGCTGGTGAGGCGGGCGCGCAGCTGTTCCAGGTCGGCGCCTGGGCGCAGGGGCACGATCAGGTGGATGGGGCCGGCGGGGTCCAGACGGGGCGGGGGCGGCTGGCTCTCGGAATAGGTGGGCGTCATGGAAGGCGGGAGGCTGGAACAGGCGCCGATTGTTTCGTGGATTGCACCTGCATGTGCACCGGATCATGCAAGCGGCACACGTCAGCCAAAGCCGACAGGCAGGGCACCACAAGGCAGCAGCGGCTCACCAGCGACTCCCTGGTGGCTCACTGGTGGCTCACTCATGCCAGGGAGCGCGGTACTCAAGCATCTGCGCCAGCGGCACCGGCCGCTCGAACAGATAGCCCTGTGCATGCTCGCAGCCCAGTGCATGCAGCAGCCTGGCCTGGGCCTGCTCCTCCACGCCTTCGGCCACGACCTTGACGCCAAAGCCCTGGGCGATGCGCAGCACGGCGGTCACGATGGACTTGTCGGATTCGGACTCCGGCAACTGGCCGACGAAGCTCTGGTCGATCTTGATGCAGTCAAAGCGCAGGCGGCTGAGATAGGCCAGGGAGGAGTAGCCGGTGCCGAAGTCGTCAATGGCGATCTTCACGCCCAGCGCGCGGATGGCGGCAATGCGCTGCAGCGTGGCGTCGCTGTCGTCCAGCAGCATGGATTCCGTCAGCTCCAGGGTCAGCAACCGGGCGGGCAGGCCGCTGGTGGCCAGTGCCTGCTCCAGCGTGGAGGCGAAGTCGGACTGGATGAGCTCGCGTGCCGACATGTTGACGTGCAGCTCGAAGTCGGCGGGCAGCCGGGGCAGGTGGGAGGCGATGTCGTGCGCCGCCGTGCGCAGCACCCATTCGCCCACGCTCAGGATCAGGTCCGACTCCTCGGCCACCGGAATGAAGACGCCGGGCGGCACCATGCCGCGCGTCGGGCTGCTCCAGCGCACCAGGGCCTCGGCGCCGACCATGCTGCCCGTGGCCAGGTCCACCACGGGCTGGTAGAACACGCGCAGCTCGTTGCGCTCCACCGCCTGGCGCAGCTCCATGGCCAGCTGCGTGCGGCCCAGCATCTTCTGCGCCAGGCTGGGCTCGAACAGCAGGAAGGGGTGCGAGCCGCGCTGCGCCTCACCCAGCGCAATGCTGGCGTTGCGCAGCCACTCGGGCAGCACGCCCGGCAGCAGCTCGCCGCTGACGGCGCCCGCGCAGGCGCGCAGCACGATGTCGTCCTTGCCCACGGAAAATGGCTGGTCGAAGATTTCCAGCAGATGGCGGCATTTGTCCTGCATCTGCTGCGGCGTGCAGTCATGCAGCCACAGCATGGCGAACTCGTTGCTGGCCGTGCGCGCCAGCAGGGCAGGAAACTGCAGATGGTGGTTGCGCAGCCGCTCGGCCACGGCCCGTAGCAACTGCTCGCCCGTGCCGTGGCCCACATCGTCGCGGACGCTGCGGAAATTCTGCAGCTCCAGCAGGCACAGCGCTGCAGGGCAGGGCGTGTTGGCGGCTGCCGCCGCATCGGCCTGCTCGATCAGGCCGGCGCGCGTGAGCAGCTGCGTCAGGCTGTCGTACTGCAGCAGGGCGCGCATGTGCTCGAACGATTCCTGCAGCCGCTGCGCCATGTTGTGGAAGGCCGAAACCAGGGACGATGTCTCGACCAGGGACGTATCCGGCAGCGCCCCTACCGCGCTCCAGTCGCCCTTGGCCAGGCGGTTGGCCGCATCGGCCGTCACCGCCAGGGGGCGCAGCGCCCGGCGCAGGCACCACACGCCCAGCCCCAGTCCCAGCAAGGCCAGGCCGAAAGCGAGGACCAGCGCATGGCGGCTGTCCGCCCGCATGCTGCTGACCAGATCGGATTCGGGCTGCAGCACCAGGATCCGCCAGTCGATGCCGCGTCCATCGTGGAATGCGGTGACCTGGCCGTGGTAGATCTGCCCCTGTTCCTTGAAGCTCAGGTTGATGGTTTTCTCGGGACCCGCTGGCGCCGATGAATCCGCGCTCAGATGCGCAGGCAACAGGGCGGCCAGGCTGCGCAGCGCAAGATCGGGACTTTCGGACAGCCGCAGGCGCACGGGTGGGTCATAGGGGCCTTCGCGCCGTTTCAGCACCGACAGCTCGGACGAGTGCGCCACCATGTAGCCCTGTGCGTCGACCACGGCGATATGGCCGTTGCCACGCAAGGGCTCGTCGCGCAGAAAGCGGTTCATGCTGCTCAGCCGCACATCGGCGGCCACCACGCCGGCCAGCTGGCCGGACACCCGCACTGAAGTGGATGCGGAAATCGTGGTATCGCCGCGGTCGCCAGTCACCGTGTAGATGGGCGACCAGTGCGGGCCGTCTTTGTGGATGGCAGGCTGGTACCAGGGGCGCACGCGGGGGTCGTAGCCGGCAAGGCTGGACATGGGCGGGCCGGGCTCCAGCCCCTCGAAGATCTGCAGGGCGCCCTGGGTGCTGCGGTCCTGGAGAATCAGGCGGTAGCGGCCATCGGGCTCCAGCCGCACCCCCGTGTATTCACCTTGTACGCCGCCAAAGCTCAACAGGCTGATCTGGTGGTGCTGGGCATACAGCTCGGTGAATGAGCGTGTCAGATAGCCATAGATGGGACGCAGGTCGCCGGGGGTGTAGAGCGCCTGCCGGGCCACGGTTTCGGCCAGGGCCTGCTGCACGCGCAGCGGGGTCTCCAGGTAATCGGCCAATTGGTGGCGCGTGGTGGTGGACAGGGAGTCGAGCAGCCGCAGGCTTTCGCGGTTGATGAGTTGGTCCACCTGGCGCTGCTGCCATGCCGCCAATAGCCCGGCCGTGACCACGAACACCGCTATGAAGGGGGCTGTGACTGCCGTGCGAAGTGAGAGCCTGAAGGCGGGCATGCAGAGGTTTCCGTAGCGTGCGCCGGGCAGCCAAGGGCCGGATCTGCCTGCGACAGCGGCCATTGTGCAGTGCCTTCGCAGCCCTGCGCCGCCGCCGCCGCAGTCCGCGCCTGGGCGCTCCTGTGGTTGATAGGAAAATTTGTTGATAAATGGTTTTCGGTAGAAAAAATGAATTCTTGATGGTGAATTGCCAGAACGCAAAGGCGGGCCGTGGCCTGCGCAAAGCCGGCCATTGCGCCACTCGGTTTACATATCCGTTTACAAATTGATCGCCATTACATGTAGACATCACATGTAATGACCGCTATGGTATCCGCATGGAACAAAAGACATCAGCCCATTACCAGCGCCTGCACCGGCAACGGCTGCGCGAACAGGGGCTGGTGAAAAAGGAGGTCTGGATTCTTCCAGAGTACGGCGCGGCATTGCAGCAATTGGAAAAGCAAATGCGCGTGCCGGGATTGCAACCGGAATCAATGGTTCTCATCCACAAGGAGGGCGGCATGGACAACAGCAGACAGGCATATCGGGATATTCACGCCTTGGCGGGCGATCTGCAGCAATCGGCACTGGTGCAGGGCGGCCGGCTCCATATCGAGGTGCTGGAAGGCGCAGACGCAAGTTTGCTGGTCAGCCTGCCCGAATTCGGCGATCTGCCGGTGCATGTGGCGCTCTCGGGCGACCAATTGGTGGTGGAGGCCTTTCTGTGGCCCGCCGACCAGGTGCACGACCGCGCCGGCCTCAACGAGCAGATGCTGCGCCTGCAAAAACTGTTTCCCTTCACCACGATGGCGCTGGAACCCCAGGCCCACGGCGGCGAGGGCTATGTGATGTTCGCCGCCCTGCACGCCAGCAGCAGCGAGGGCGACATCATTGCCGAGATCCTGACCCTGGCCGACAGCGTCATCCAGGCCACCGAGGCGCTGGCCCACTACCTGACGCCGGTGCCCGCACCCACATCCGCACCCGCATCCGCGCAGGCCTGACGCCCCGCCCGTTGAAGACACTGAGCCCCTAGGAGATCATCATGACCATCTGGAACAAGCTGGTGACAGCGTTGCGCGGCGCCGCCCACGAGGCCGGCGAGGCGGTGACCGACAGCCAGGCCCTGCGCATCCTGGACCAGGAAATCCGCGATGCCGACAGCGACCTGAACAAGTCCAAGGAAGCGCTGGCCGACATCATGGCCAAGCAAAAGCTGGCGGCCGGCAAGCTCAAGCAGACCCAGGAACGCATTGCCGAGTACGAGGGCTATGCCGTCAAGGCGCTGGACACCAGCGACGAGGCGCTGGCGCTGGAAGTGGCCGGCAAGGTCTCCGTGCTGGAGACCCAGCGCGACGAGGAGCAATCCCAGCTGCACGCCTACACGCAAAGCGTGGAGCAGCTGCGCGTGGCCATACAGACGGCGCAATCGCATATCAAGCGCCTCAAGCAGCAGGCCGACACGGTCAAGGCCACGGAAAGCGTGCAGCGCGCCCAGGCCACGGTGGCCGGCCGCTACGCAGGCTCGCAGACGCGCGTGCAAAGCGCGCTGGATTCTCTGGAGCGCATCAAGCAAAAGCAGGCCGAGCGCGGTGCGCGCATGGAAAGCGCGGCCGAGCTGGCGCGCGACAGCAGCGAAGACGCGCTGGATGCCAAGCTGCGCGCTGCCGGCATCACGCCCCAGGCGGGCAATGCGCAGTCGGTGCTGGAACGCCTGAAGGCGCAGCGCGCCGCAACTGGCGGAAAAAACGCTTGATGCGCGGCCGTTGTCCAGGCAGGCACTGCCAGGCCTGCCGCCTCGGCTGCCGGATTTGAGGGGAGGGGAAGAACATGTCTGCGTTCCTGCAATACGCGTTTGGCTTTCCGACTTTCATCTTTGGCGCCTTGCTGCTGTTCATGCTGCTGTACTGGCTGATCGCCATGCTGGGCCTGCTGGAGGTGGACTCGCTGGACCACTGGGTGCTGTTCGACGGCAGCGACCATGCGCACGGCGTGGAGCATTCGGTCAGCGCGCTGGCCGGGCTGCTGCTCAAGGTGGGCCTGGGCGGCATTCCGCTCACGGTCATCCTCACCGCGCTGTTCCTGATGTCCTGGCTGGCCTCGTATGTGCTATGCCATTTCGTGCCCATGCCCCAGGGCTGGACCCTGGTGAACCTGCTGACCGGCTCCCTGGTGGCTGCGGCAGCCATGGTGCTGGGCTTTGCCTCCACCGTGCTGCTGCTGCGCCCGCTGCGGGGCATCGTCAACAAGGTGGCGCCTGCAGAGGAGCCCAAGGTGCTGCTGGGCCGCACCGGCCTGGTGCGCAGCGCCGTGGTGGACGGCACGCAGGGCTACGGCAGTGTCGAGGACGGCGGCGCGGGCCTGAACGTGCAGATGCGCTCTCCCGAGCGCGCACTGGGCCGGGGCACCGAGATCGTGCTCATCGAGCACCTGCCCGAGCACAACGCCTGGCGCGTGGTCAGCAAGGCCGAGTTCGACGGCACCGAGCTGCCGCGCTAGTTCCGGGATTCCCACAAGGCCCGAGCGTCCGTTCGGCGGGCGCGGCCTTTCCGTTTTTTCAGCGTTTTCACAGATAGCAATTCACAGGGGAGATTCGCATGAACATGAGCAACATGGAGTGGTACATCGTCGCCGGGGTGGTGATCGGTTCCGTCTTCGTCGTCATCCTCGGGCTGTTCGCCCTGGTCAAGGCCTTCTACATCAAGGTTCCGCAGGGCACGGCGCTGATCATCAACGACACCACGTCGCAGCCCAAGGTCAAGTTCACGGGCGGCCTGGTGCTGCCGGTGATCCACAAGAAGGAATTCATGCAGATCTCGCTGCTGACGCTGGAGATCGACCGGCGCGGCAAGGAAGGCCTGATCTGCCGCGACAACATGCGCGCCGACATCACCGTGGCCTTCTACCTGCGCGTCAATGAAACGGCGGAAGACGTGCTCAAGGTGGCCAAGGCCATCGGCGTGGACCGGGCCTCGGACAAGACGGCCGTCAACGAGCTGTTCAACGCCAAGTTCTCCGAGGCGCTCAAGACCGTGGGCAAGCAGATCGAGTTCGTCAAGCTGTTCGAGAACCGCCAGGATTTCCGTGACCAGATCATCCATGTCATCGGCAACGACCTCAACGGCTATGTGCTGGAGGACGTGGCCATCGACTACCTGGAGCAGACGCCCAAGTCCTCGCTGGACCCCAACAACATCCTGGACGCCGAGGGCATCCGCAAGATCACCGAGCTGACGGCCAACCAGAACATCGTCACCAACGAACTGGAGCGCAACTCGGACCTGGCCATCACCAAGAAGAACGTGGAGACCAAGGAAGCCATGCTGGCGCTGGAGCGCCAGCAGGCCGATGCCGAGGCGCGCCAAAAGCGCGAGATCGCCACCATCCAGGCGCGCGAGCAGGCCGAAACCCAGAAGGTGCAGGAAGAAGAGCGCCTGAAGGCCGAGCAGGCCCGCATCCAGACCCAGGAGCAACTGGACATCCGCGAGGAAAACCGCCAGCGCGAAGTGGCCGTGGCCCAGCAAAACCGTGAGCGTGCCGTGGTGATCGAGGTCGAGAAGGTCACGCGCGCCAAGGAGCTGGAGATCGTGGCCCGCCAGCGCGAGGTGGAGCTGCAGCGCATCGAGAAGGAAAAGGCCATCGAGGTCGAGAAGGCCAACATCGCCAACGTGGTGCGCGAGCGCGTGGTGGTGGAAAAGTCCGTGGCCCAGGAAGAGGAACGCATCAAGGAAGTGCGTGTTGTCTCCGAGGCCGAGCGCATGAAGCAGGTCACCGTGCTGACCGCCCAGGCCCAGGCCGAGGAAGACATGGTGCGCCAGGTCAAGAAGGCCGAGGCCGAAGAGGCTTCCTCGCGCCACAAGGCCGTGGAAGTCACGACCATGGCCCAGGCCGAGCTGGAAGCGGCCAGCAAGACCGCCGAAGCCAAGAAGAAGCTGGCCGAGGCCATCGAGGTCGAGCGCGCCGCGCCCGGCCTGGCCGATGCCAAGGTGCGCGAAGTCACCGCCGCCGCCCTGGAAAAGGAAGGCCTGGCCCAAGCCCGCGTGATTGCCGAGAAGCTGATGGCCGAAGCCAAGGGCCATCAGGAAAAGGGCCTGGCCGAGGCGCGCGTCATCGAGGCCACGGCCGACGCCAACGAAAAGCAGGGCCTGGCCGATGCCAAGGTGCTGGAAGAGCGCCTGCTGGCCCAGGCGCGCGGCGAAGCCCAGGTGGGCGCCACCAAGGCCACGGTCACCCGCGACGTGGGCATGTCCGAGGCCGATGTGCTGCGCGACAAGCTCTTCGCCGAGGCCAAGGGCCTGACCGAGAAGTTCACCGCGCTGGCCTCGCTGTCCGACCAGGCGCGCTCGCATGAGGAGTTCCGCATGCAGCTGGAGAAGAACTTCGAGCAGGCGCTGGCCGCCATCGAAGCCAACAAGAGCGTGGCCAAGGACCAGTCCGAGGTGCTGTCGGCCGCACTCAGCAAGGCCAACATCGACATCGTGGGTGGCGAGGGAGCCTTCTTCGACAACTTCGCCAAGGCGCTGTCCGTGGGCAAGGCCGTGGAAGGCGTGGCGGGCAAGAGCCCCATCGTGCAGGACCTGATCAGCAAGTTCCTCAGCGGCAAGGGCGGCGCATCGCTGCTGAACGCGCTGGGCGACGGCAAGGGCCTGCCGCCCACGCAGAGGGTCGACTGAACGGGGCGGCCGCCCGGCCGCTCCCTCCACCGGCTGCCCAGCCTCCCGCATCCGCCTTCCTCCGCCCCCTGCCTGCCAGTCAGCTGGCCGGGGAGGGCGTGAATGGTCCCTGACACGCGAAAGCCCGTGACGCCCATGTCCCAACCGTCCCCATCGTCCTCACAGTCCTTGTCCCCCGACACCGCGGCCTCTGCCGTGGACCAGGCAGTCGCCAGCGGCGGCTCCTACGAAGTGCTGGCCAAGCGCCTTGACGGCCAGGGGCAGGCGCTGGAGACGCTGGCACGCCAGCTCAACGAGGAGCGGCTGGAGGAATTCGGCCGCAGCCAGATGGAAGTCATCGGGCGCATGCGCGTGCGCACCGAAAACAACTGCCTGGGCCGCGACATCGCCCAGGTCGGCGGCTACCTGCTGTTTGGCTACAACGTCTTCATGGGCCTGAAGCAGTCCACGCGCGTGGAAGACGTGTTCGTGCTGTACCGCCTGCACGAGGGAGAGCAGGGCTACGAGGTCACGCCGGTCGATCTCAAGGACAGCTTTCTGGGCATACAGAGCTTCGTGCAGGACTTCCAGGAGCTGTACGCCTACTACAAGAACACCCGGCTGATGCAGCTGGCCGTGCGCGACGGCAAGCTGCTGGCGAGCTTTCAGATTGGCGAGCGCCTGTCCGATGTGCGCGTATTCCGCTGGTCCGTGCCCGTCGATGGCCAGCCCATCCGCTACATAGACAACCGGGGCGAGCGCGACATCGAGCTGCCCGCACCGCATGACTTCGAGTGGCAGCGCGCCGGGCGCGAGCAGCTGGTGCAGGGGCGCCACCCGCACATCAACATCCTGGACAAGGTCTTCGTCGAGACGCTGGGCGGCGACCTGACCATCAAGGTCGAGAACAACACCAACGACGGCCTGGGCATCTACCGCGAGCCCGTGCAGGAGAAGAACCAGTCGCTGGACGACGCCGTGTTCGAGTACGCCGCCGTCGGCAGCCTGATCCTGCTGAAGATCCTGCCCTACCGCGAAGAGCAGTGGCGCTACCTGATCTTCAACACCCTGTCGCGCCAGGTGCTGCGCATGGACGCCATCGGCGCGGCCTGCATCCAGCTGCCGCAGGACCACGGCATCATCTTCCCCGGCGGCTACTACCTGCAAAGCGGCGAGAACCGCTCGTTCGAGCAGAACATGCAGGGCATGCGCTACCGGCGCAGCATCCGCTCGCCCAACGGCGAGGATGTGCTCTACGTGTTCTACGAGCCCGAGAGCGGGCGCATGGCGCTGTTCAAGTACAACCTGATCGAGCGCGCCCTGCAGCCGCCCATCATCGGCCACGGCTATGCGCGCATGGACGACGGGCGCGTCGTCATCTTCGCGGCCGAGAGCAACGAGGCCTCGCGCGTGCACCCCATGCAGGTCTGGCGCACGCCCTTCGCCTCGGACGACTATGCGGCACGCCAGCCGCAGCGCGACAGCTTCCTGGGCCGCATCGGCAATGCCGAGCTGGTCAGCGGCATCTCCGACCTGTACAGCGTGCGCAAGGAAATCGCGGCCACCGAGGTCTCGCTGCCGCGCTACGAGCGCCTGATCGACGCCGCGCGCCGCCTGTTCGAGCGCTACCACTGGCTGGGCGCGCCGCAGCTCAAGGGCGTGCACGAGACCCTGCTGGGCATTGTCGCCACGGGTGATGCGGTCATCGACGAGTACGAAAAGGTCGAGAGCATCCGCAACGCCTCGGCCAAGGCCATGGGCGAGGTTTCCAGCCGCCACGGCCAGTTGCTCAAGACACTGCGGCTGGCCGACTGGAAAAGCATTGGCGAGTACGTGGACGCGCTCACCCAGCTGGGCCAGTTGCGCGGCCAGCTCATGGCCACGCGCGACCTGCGCTATGTGGACCAGGCCGCCATCGACACCATGGTGCAGGGCGTCAACGAGGCCCAGGCCGATGTCTCCCAGCGCACGGCCGCCTTCATTGCCACCGACGAGGCCATGCAGCCCTATGCCGAGCAGCTGCAGGCACTGGACCAGGCTGCGCAGGCGGCAGCCACGGTGGCGCAGATCAACGAGCCGCTGGCGCGCATGGCCGACATGGCGGCCGCGCTGGACATGCTGTCCGAGCTCATGGGCAGCCTGTCCATCGACGACGCCACGCAGCGCACCCAGGTGGTGGATCGCATCTCGGCCGTCTACGCGCGCCTGAACCAGGTGCGTGCACGCGCCGAGCAGCGCCGGTCGGGCCTGGGTGGCGCCGAGAACGTGGCCCAGTTCGCCGCCCAGCTGGCGCTGTTCTCGCAAAGCATCGTCAGCGCCCTGGGCCTGGCGCAGACGCCCGAGAAATGCGACGAGCAGCTGGCGCGGCTGCTGGTGCAGCTGGAGGAAATCGAAAGCCGCTTCGGCGAGCACGAGCAGTTCCTCGGCGACATCATGGCCAAGCGCGAGGAGGTGCTGGAGAGCTTCGAGGCGCGCCGCCAGTCGCTGCAGGACGAGCGCCAGCGCAAGGCGCAGGGCGTGCTGGACGCGGCCCTGCGCATCGTGCAAAGCCTGCCCAAGCGCACCGAAAAGCTCGCCAGCGCCGATGCCCTGCATGCTTTTTTTGCAGGCGATCCGCTGATCGGCAAGCTCAAGGAGCTGGCCCAGCGCCTGCGCGAGCAACTGCACGACCCGGTCAAGGCCGACGACATCGACGGCCGCGTCAAGAACCTGCGCGACCAGGCGTTTCGCGCGCTGCAGGACCGCACCGAGCTGTACGAAGGCGACGGCGCCATCATCCGCCTGGGCCGCCACCGCTTCAGCGTGGGCAACCAGGAGCTGGACCTGACCCTGCTGCCGCGCAACGGCGAACTGTTCCTGCACCTGGTCGGCACCGAGTATTTCGAGCCCATGGACAACCCGGAGCTGGCCGCCCTGCAGGCCTACTGGGATGCCTCCACGCCGGCCGAATCGCCGCAGTTCTACCGGGGCGAATACCTGGCGCTGGAAGTGGTGCTGGCCGCGCGCCAGCGCCGTGACGGCTGGAGCGAGGCCCGGCTGGCCCAGTTGCTGCCCGACGAGGCGGCGCTGACCCAGGCCATCCGCGAGTTCTCCGCGCCGCGCTACCGCGAAGGCTATGAGCGCGGCATCCACGACCATGATGCGGCCCGCATCCTGCAGGTGCTGCTGCCCCTGCGCGATGCCGCCGGCGTGCTGCGCTTTGCGCCCGACGCCCGTGCGCTGGCCCTGCTGTTCTGGAGCGCACAGGCCCAGGTGCAGCAGCCGCAGCTGGCTGCCGCCATGGCGCAGTGGCCGCTGCGCGCCCAGCAGGCCCAGGCCATGCAGCAGATGTTCGGCAGCGAGGCCGAACAGCTGAGCCTGCGCACCGACATCTCCGAGCGCCTGCGCGCCTATGCCGAAGAGCGGGGCCTGCTGCGCGACCTGCTGCCAGGACAGGCGGCGCCCGCAGACAGCGATATCGACAGCCTGATCCACGGCGCCGCCGACTACATGCAGGCCGAGCTGGCGCAAAAGGCCGTGCGCTTTTCCTTCTCCAGCTACAGCCAGTCGGCCATTGCCGCGCTGCAGGCCGCCGTGCAGCAGCAGGCCCAGCCGCTGCAGCGCTGGGAAGAAATGCAGGCCTACTGGCAGGGCGAGGACCGGCACGACAAGGCCGTGGCGCCGCTGGACCAGCGCTGGCGCAGCGCGCTGCACTGGCTGCAGACCGCCTGCCGCGCGCTGGACGACGGGCAAGGGCAGGCGTGGCTGGCCTATTGCGGCGAGGCCGCCGCCTGGCTGTGCTGTGCCGGCCAGTTGCCCTGCAAGGTCAGCAGCGTGGACCTGCGCCACGAAGTGCCGGGCCTGCTGGGCCAGCATCCGCGCATTGCGGACGGCCGCATGTGGCTGCAGATTGACGACCTGGGCCAGCGCGCCGCGCGCCATTTCCGTACCTTTGTTCCCGAATTCGGCCGCTACCAGGCACTGCGTCAGCAGCTGCTGCAGGACTGGCGCTCGCGCGTGCGGGTGGAGGAATTCAAGGCCCGGCCGCTGTCGTCCTTTGTGCGCAACCGGCTCATCAACGAGATCTACCTGCCCGTGATCGGGGACAACCTGGCCAAGCAGATCGGCGTGGCCGGCGAGAACAAGCGCACCGACCAGATGGGCCTGCTGATGATGATCTCGCCGCCCGGCTACGGCAAGACCACGCTGATGGAGTACGTGGCCAACCGGCTGGGCCTGATCTTCATGAAGATCAACGGCCCGGCGCTGGGCCACTCCGTGCGCTCGCTGGACCCGGCCCAGGCGCCGGACGCCACGGCGGCCAAGGAGCTGGAAAAGCTCAACCTGGCGCTGGAGATGGCCAACAACGTGATGCTGTACATCGACGACATACAGCACACGCACCCCGAGTTCCTGCAGAAATTCATCTCGCTGTCGGACGGCACGCGCCGCATCGAGGGCGTATGGAAGGGCCAGACCCGCACCCACGACATGCGCGGCAAGCGCTTTTGCGTGGTGATGTCGGGCAACCCGTACACCGAGTCGGGCGAGGTCTTCAAGATCCCCGACATGCTGGCCAACCGTGCCGACATCTACAACCTGGGCGATGTGCTGGGCGGCATGCAGGAGGTGTTCAAGCTCAGCTACATCGAAAACAGCATGACCTCGAACGCCGTGCTGGCGCCGATGGCCACGCGCAGCCTGCAGGACCTGTACCTGCTGCTGGACAAGGCGCAGGGCCGGGAGGTCTCGGGCAATGCGCTGTCGCACGACTATTCATCGGCCGAGCTGCGCGAGATCGAGGCCGTGCTGGCCCGCATGGTGCAGGTGCGCGAGCTGGTGTTCAAGGTCAACCAGCAGTACATCCAGAGCGCCGCGCAGGACGACGGCTACCGCACCGAGCCGGCCTTCCGGCTGCAGGGCAGCTACCGCAACATGAACAAGCTGGCCGAGAAGATCACGCCCGTGATGAACGACCAGGAAATGCAGCAGATGCTGGCCGACCACTACCAGGGCGAAGCGCAGATGCTGACCACGGGCGCCGAGGAGAACCTGCTCAAGCTCGCCGAGCTGCGCGGGCAGATGAGCGACGAGGACAGCGCCCGCTGGCAGCAGATACGTCAGCAGTTCCTGCGCCGCCAGGCCGCAGGCGGCGCCAATGCCGACGCCGCCACGCGCGTGACGGCGCAACTGGTCGATCTGGTCGCCGCCACGCGCGAGGTGGCCCAGTCGGTGTCCCAGTCCCAGCAGCAGGCGGTGCAGGAAGGCGCCGCCGAACAGGCTCACGCATCGGCAGCGGCCGCGCAGGCCGCCGCCAGGGACGCTGACCAATCCCAGACGCTACAGGCGCTTCAGGCTCTGCTGGCGCGGCTGCTGCAGACGCAAAGCGCGGCAGGCGACTCGCTGCACGGCATACGCGAGCTGATGGCGCAAAGGGCGGCCAGCGAGCCCGTCGGCACCCAGGCCAGCACCCCGTCGGAGGTACAGGCCGCCCAGGACCGTCAGGCCCTGGTCCACATGCTGGGCCAACTGCTGACCCGCTCGCTGACCCAGTCCCTGGAGCCCGTGGTCACGCACCTGGACCAGGCCCGCCGCCAGCAGCTGGGCCTGCACCGCGTGCTGATGCAGGTGGCCACGCGCATGCAGGAGCAGATCGACGCCCAGCGCGCGGGCCGTCCCGTGCCGGCTGCGGGCGCCATACGCTCCGAGGAAATCGACAAGGCATTCGAGCGCATGCAGCGCGGCGACGTGCCGCCTGCGGCCTAGGCCCATCGCCGGAGCAAAGCCGGGGCAGGGCACATCGGCAAAGGCTGGGGCGCCTTGCTGGCGCTGCCTTTGCATGGGCCGTGGGGCCCTCGCACGTCTGCATGCGCTGATCCGTCATCGGACAACCCGATGTCCCGGACGTTGGACCATCACCTACAACCCGGGGCGCGTCCCGAACCGATGCTTGGAGTGGCGTGTTCGCAGCAGTGTGCACGCCCCACGAAGAGCCAACACGATGGACGCCCCATGGAACACAACACCCAGCTTTCCGTTTCGCGCAGGGACCTTCTGATTGCAGGTGCCTCCACGGCTGCGGCAACGGCCGTGCCTCGATCGGCCGGCGCGCAAGTGCAGCCTCCCTCCATCCCCGAAGGGGTCCAGCTGCCCGTCACCCTGCAGGTGAACGGCAAGGAACACCGCCTGGACCTGGACACCCGCACCACGCTGCTCGACGCCCTGCGCGAGCATCTTCACCTGACCGGCACCAAGAAAGGCTGCGACCATGGCCAGTGCGGGGCCTGCACGGTGCTGGTCAATGGCCGGCGCGTGGTGTCCTGCCTGAGCCTGGCCGTGATGAACCAGGGAGCAGCCGTGACCACCATCGAAGGCCTGGGCACGCCGCAATCCCCGCACGCCATGCAGGCCGCCTTCGTGCGGCACGACGGTTTCCAGTGCGGCTACTGCACGCCGGGGCAGATCTGCTCTGCCGTAGGCATGCTCGATGAAATCAAACGCGGCATGCCCAGCCATGCCAGCGAAGACATCGTGGCCCAGCCCCTGGTTTCGGCCCATGAACTGCGTGAACGCATGAGCGGCAACCTGTGCCGCTGCGGGGCGTATTCCAACATCGTCGATGCCATCACCGAAGTGGCGGGGGAGGGGCGGACATGATTGCCTTCACCTACGAACGCGCCCAATCCCCCGCGCAGGCTGCCGCCGCCGTGGCGGCCCGGCCGGGCGCCCGCTTCATCGCCGGGGGCACGAATCTGCTGGACCTGATGAAGCTGCAGATAGAAACCCCCGTGCATCTGGTCGATGTCAACGGCACCGGCATGGACACCGTGGAGCCCACCGCGCAGGGCGGCTTGCGCATAGGCGCGCTGGTGCGCAACAGCGACCTGGCCGCCCATGCGCGCGTGCGGCGTGACTACGGCGTGCTGACCCGCGCCCTGGTGGCCGGCGCCTCGGGCCAGTTGCGCAACATGGCGACCACAGGCGGCAATCTGCTGCAGCGCACCCGCTGCCCGTATTTCTACGACACCAATATGCCGTGCAACAAGCGCGTGCCGGGCAGCGGCTGTTCGGCCATTGCCGGCGTGAGCCGTCAGCATGCGGTGATCGGCGGCAGCGAGGCCTGCATTGCCACCCACCCCAGCGACATGGCCGTGGCGCTGCACGCGCTGGACGCCACGGTGGAAACCATCCAGGCCGACGGCAAGGCCCGCGTCATCCCCATTGCCGACTTCCACCGGCTGCCCGGCAGCACGCCGCACGTAGAGACGGCCTTGCAGGCCGGCGAACTGATCACCTCCGTCACCCTGCCGCCGCCGTTGGGCGGCACGCACATCTATCACAAGGTACGCGACCGGGCTTCCTATGCGTTTGCGCTGGTGTCGGTGGCCGCCATCGTGCAGCGCGACGGCAGCGGGCGCGTGGCACTGGGCGGCGTGGCGCACAAGCCCTGGCGAATGGAGGCGGCCGAAGCACAGATGCCACAGGGAGCCAAGGCCGTTGCCGACCGCCTGCTGGCAGGCGCCCGGCCCACGCAGGACAACGCCTTCAAACTCCCGCTGGCGGAGCGCACGCTCGCCGCGGTGCTGGACCAGGCCAGGAACTGACGCTATGAAATTCGACACCCCCGCAACGGTCAACCCCATTGACCAGCTCAAAATCATCGGCCAGCCGATGAACCGCATCGACGGCCTGCTCAAGACCACCGGCACGGCGCCGTATGCCTATGAACGGCATGACGTGGTCCAGCACCCGGCCTATGGCTATGTGGTGGGCTCGGCCATTGCCAAGGGCCGCATACGCAGCATCGGGCTGGCGCAGGCAAGCCGCGCGCCCGGCGTGCTGGCCATCGTCACCGCACAGACCGCTGGCAAGCTGGGCCAGGGCAAGATGAATACCGCGCCGTTGCTGGCAGGCCCCCAGGTGGCCCACTACCACCAGGCCGTGGCCCTGGTGGTGGCGGAGACCTTCGAGCAGGCGCGCGCTGCCGCGCAGCTGGTCCGTGTGGACTACGAGCCCGTGGCTGGCGCCTATGACCTGGCCAAGGCCAAGGACTCCGCCGTGCCACCCGACAGCATCAATGGCGATGCGCCGGACACGGCCATTGGCGATTTCGAAGGCGCCTTCGCTTCGGCCCCCGTGAAGGTGGACGCCACATACACCACGCCAGACCAGTCGCACGCCATGATGGAGCCCCATGCCACGCTGGCCGCATGGAAGGGCGACCAGCTCACGGTATGGACCTCGAACCAGATGATCGCCTGGGGCCAGGGCGAGCTGGCAAAGACGCTGGGCATTCCCAAGGACAAGGTGCGCCTGGTCTCGCCATTCATTGGCGGCGGTTTTGGCGGCAAGCTGTTCCTGCGGGCCGATGCACTGCTGGCCGCGCTGGGGGCCCGCGCGGCAGGCCGGCCCGTCAAGGTCGCACTGCAGCGCCCGCTGATGGCCAACAACACCACGCACCGCCCGGCCACCATCCAGCGTGTGCGCATCGCGGCAGGGCAGGACGGAAAAATCACCGCCATCGGCCACGAAAGCTGGTCGGGCGACCAGCCCGGAGGATCGGCGGACGGTGCCGTGGACCAGACCCGCCGCATGTATGCCGGCACCCATCGCATGACCGCCACCCGCCTGGCCGTGCTGGACCTGCCCGAGGCCAATGCCATGCGCGCCCCGGGCGAGGCCACGGGCCATATGGCACTGGAAGTTGCCATGGACGAGCTGGCGGAAAAGCTCGGCATCGATCCCGTGGAGCTGCGCATCCGCAACGACACCCAGGTGGTGCCAGACAGCGGCAAGAAGCCGCAACCCGAGGCGAAGGAGGGCACCCCTGCCCAGGAGCACAAGCCGTTTTCCCGTCGTGAATTCGTGCAGTGCCTGCGCACGGGCGCCGAGCGTTTCGGATGGAGCCAGCGCAATCCCCAGCCGGCCCAACGACGCGAAGGGCGCTGGCTGATCGGCCTGGGCATGGCCGGCGCCTACCGAGGCGCCCCTGTCATGAAGTCCGCCGCCCGCGTGCGTCTGGACAGGCAGGGCATGCTCACCGTGGAAACCGACATGACCGACATCGGCACGGGCAGCTACACCATCATTGCCCAGACGGCGGCCGAGATGCTGGGCCTGCCGCTGCAGCAGGTGCGCGTGCGGCTGGGCGATTCCGGCTTTCCCGTCTCGGCAGGCTCGGGCGGGCAATGGGGTGCGGCCAGTGCCACCTCCGGCGTCTATGCCGCCTGCGTGAAGCTGCGTGAGGCCGTGGCGCGCAAGCTGGGCATGGACCCGGCGACGGCCGAATTCTCGGATGGGCATGTGCAGGCGGGCGGCAAGCGCCGGGCCCTGGCCAGCGCTGCCGGCGACGCCGACCTGACGGCCGAGGATGCCATCGAATTCGGCGTGCTGGACAAGAAGATGCAGCAGTCCACCTTTGGCGCGCACTTCGTGGAGGTGGCCGTGGACGCCTTCACTGCCGAAGTCCGCGTGCGCCGCATGCTGGCCGTTTGCGCGGCCGGCCGCATCCTCAATCCCAAGACGGCCCGCAGCCAGGTCATCGGCGCCATGACCATGGGCGTGGGAGCGGCCCTGATGGAAGAGCTGGCCGTGGACACGCGCCTGGGCTATTTCGTCAACCATGACCTGGCAGGCTACGAGGTGCCCGTGCATGCCGACATCCCGCACCAGGAAGTGATCTTTCTGGACGAGGTCGATCCCATGGCCTCGCCCATGAAGGCCAAGGGTGTGGGCGAGCTGGGTATCTGCGGCGTAAGCGCAGCCATTGCCAATGCCATCCACAACGCCACCGGCGTGCGGGTGCGCGACTACCCGATCACGCTGGACAAGCTGCTGGCAGGCCTGGGGAGGCTGGCATGAGAGGGGACTGCACCTGAGACAGCCCGCTCAGGCCCAGGATTCTTGATGAACGAAGGCCGGTCACCTCTGGGTGGCCGGCCTTTTTGCATGTGGCCATCAATAGAACGCATAGCTTGCGCGTCCGTCGGCATTGGCCTGGAAAGGCTGGCGTGGAGATACTTTTTGCACTGGGGAATGTAGGCGCTGTGCGCTCCGAATGCAGGCCGCCCCCAGTTTTCCCACAAAAGAACCTGGCCTGGGCGCAAAGCGCCTGCCAGGGCAAAGAGACAACCTGCTCCGACAAGGACTTGTATGAAAGATATCCGCAAGACGATGGACGAGGGCGCCATGGCGCCGTTCCAGTGGCTGGCCGTGGCCATCTGCACCCTGCTCATCATGCTGGACGGCTTCGATGTGCTGGTGATGGCCTTCACCGCCTCGGCCGTCGCTGCCGAATGGAAGCTCAACGGGGCGCAGCTGGGCGTGCTGTTCAGCGCCGGTCTGATCGGCATGGCCCTGGGCTCGCTGTTCCTGGCGCCCGTGGCCGACCGCCGCGGCCGGCAACCCATCATCGTGCTGTGCCTGGTGCTGGTGTCCGCGGGCATGCTGCTGTCTGCGGCAGCGCGCAGCCATGTCGAGCTGGCAGCCCTGCGCGCCATGACGGGCGTGGGCATTGGCGGCATGCTGGCCAGCGTGGGGGTGATCACCTCTGAGTATTCATCGAACAAATGGCGCAGCACGGCGATTGCGCTGCAGGCCACGGGCTATCCGATTGGCGCCACGCTGGGCGGACTCGTGGCCGCCTGGCTGCTGACACACCATGGTTGGCGCTCGGTCTTTGTGTTCGGCGGCCTGGCCACGGCGCTGATGGTGCCCATCGTGCTGTGGCGCCTGCCGGAGTCGGTGGATTTCCTGATGGGCCGTCGCCCGGCGCGTGCGCTGGAAAAGCTCAACCGCCTGATGGCACTCATGGGGCACCCCGCCATGCTGCAGCTGCCCGCGCAAGCCGGCCGTGACGTCCAGCAGGGCAATACCGTGGCCGCCTTGTTCAGGAACGGCCTGGCGCGCCCCACGCTCATGCTCTGGGCCGGCTTCTTCCTGCTGATGTTCAGCGTCTACTTTTCCCTGAGCTGGACGCCCAAGCTGCTGGTGCAGGCCGGCCTGTCGGCACAGCAGGGCGTGACGGGCGGCGTGCTGCTCAACCTGGGCGGCATTGCCGGCGGCAGCCTGTTCGGCCTGCTGGCGGTGAAGGCCAAGCTGCGGCATCTGGCCATGGGCAGCCTGCTGCTGAATGCCTTGTTCACCGCGCTGTTCGGCCTGGCCTCGGCCAGCCTGGGCTGGGCGTTCGCCGCAGCGGTGGGCGTGGGCGTGTTCCTGTTCGCCTCCATGGCCGGGCTGTACGGGTTGGTGCCGGCCACCTATCCGGCCCAGGTGCGCGCCACCGGCATGGGCTGGGCCATAGGCATTGGGCGCATAGGCGCCATCGTGGCGCCCACCATGGCCGGCCTGCTGCTGGACGGCGGTTGGCAGCCTGCCTCGCTGTACTACGTCTTTGCCTTGCCGCTGATTGCCGCTGCGCTGGCCGTGTGGGCCACGGGCGCCGGCCGCGCCCTGGCGCCGGGGGGTGGCGCGCTGCGAGCGCCTGGTGCTTGATCCTTGAACCCCTATCCGTAAGCACGCGCACAAGCGCTCAAGCGCAGGAGAAACACTTCCATGGCATTGGACAAACCCTATCTCGACGTACCGGGAACCACGGTCTTCGACGCCGAGCAATCCCGCAAGGGCTACTGGCTCAACCAGTTCTGCATGTCGCTGATGAAGGCCGAGAACCGCGAGCGCTTTCGGGCTGACGAGCGCGCCTATCTGGGCGAATGGGCCATGACGGCCGAGCAAAGACAGGCCGTGCTGGACCGCGACCTGAACCGCTGCATTGCGCTGGGCGGAAACATCTACTTCCTCGTGAAGATCGGCGCCACCGACGGCGTCAGCGTGCAGAACATGGTCTCGACCATGAGCGGCATGAACGAGGAGGACTACCGCCAGATGATGCTGGGCGGCGGACGCAGCATCAATGGAAACCGCTACCTGCATGAGCAGGAACGACAGGAAAAAGGCATCTGATGGCACGCATCACCGCATCCGTCTACACCTCGCATGTGCCCGCCATCGGCGCGGCCATGGACCTGGGCAAGGCGGGCGACCCCTATTGGCAGCCGCTGTTCAAGGGCTTCGAGCACTCGCGCCAATGGCTCA
>NZ_JAELTK010000051.1:0-44137 GCF_016428765.1 Delftia sp. ASV31 | reverse complement strand
GTTCATGGCCGGGCCTGCGCCCTTGTAGGGCACGGTGGTGAGCTTGACGCCCGCCTGGTGCATGAACAGCATGCCGCACAGCTGGGAGACGGCGCCGATGCCGGCATTGGCCAGCGAGACCTTCTCCTGGTTCTTCTTCACGTAGTCCAGCAGCTCGGCAAAGTTGTTGGCCGGGAAGTCCTTGCGCGACAGCAGGGTCATGGGCACGTCCAGCACCTGGCCGATGTACTCGAAGTCCTTGAGCGGGTCATAGGGCAGCTTCTTGTACAGCGCAGGCGCCGTGGCCATGCCCATGTGGTGGATGAGGATGGTGTAGCCGTCGGCCTTGGCCTTGGCCACGCGGTTGGGCGCAATGGTGCCGCCCGCACCCACGGTGTTCTCGACCAGCACGCTCTGGCCCAGCACCTGGCCCATGGGCACGGCCAGCAGGCGCGCCACCACATCGGTGGGGCCGCCAGCGCTGTAGGGCACGACGAGGACGACGGGCTTCTCAGGCCAGGCCGCAGCCAGGGCGCCGGTGGTCGTCCCGCCGGCGGCAAGGGCGCAGGCGGCGGCCGCTGCGTAAACGAGGCGGCGGCGGAAAGAAGTGGTGCGTTGCATGGTTTGTCTCCTGTGCACTTTGGTGGAAGCGGGAGGCGCTCTGTGGTGGCGCCTTTCCCATGGATTCGCCGGCCGGGGCCGGCGCGAAAACTCAGTCAAGAACTCAGTCAAGCAGGCGCTGCACGCGCGGCCAGTGCGCGATCTGCCACAGCCGCGCTAAGGCGGCCTGGGCGGGGTCGTCCTGCAGGGCACCGCCATAGGCGATCAGTCGCAGCGCCTTGGCCGTGATCTCCTCGCGCGACAGCGTATTGCCCGGATCGCCCTTGGGCTCTTCCACGCGGCCGTGCAGCGTGCGGCCATCGGTGGTGAGCACGGTGACCTTGCCTATCCAGCGCTGCGGGTAGGCGGCATCGACCTCGGGGTCCAGCACCATGCCCACCTTCTCGCGCAGGGCCACGGTGGTGGCGGCCAGGTATTCGTTGTCGAACTCGTCCAGGCCCGCATGGCCGTGGCGCGCGGCCAGCGCCAGCACCGTGCCCATGGAGAACTTGCTCTGGTGCACCGTGCCGGGATCGACCACGGGGCCCAGCACGTCGATGGCGCCCTGGTGCACGTGGCAGGTGACCTGCGCCAGGTCGGCGGGGGCCAGGCCGTGGTCCTGCATGACCTGCAGCAGCGCGTCGGCGGCCGGGTGCGTGTGGCGGCAGGAGGCATGCCATTTGAACGAGGTCTCGGCCGTGGCCCAGCGCGTGCCGATGCCGTCCGTGAGGCGCGTGGGATCGGCGTCCGTGGACATGCCTGCCGCCAGGCCCTGCGGCCCGGTGAAGATGTCCTGCGCACCGGTGAATCCGTCCCGGGCCAGGTAGGCCGACATCAGGCCCGCAGCGGCCGCATGCGCCGTGTGCAGCTGCTTGCTGTCGGCGCCCGTGCGCAGGAACTCCCACAGCCCTGCCGACTGCGTGCCGGCCGAGCCGAAGGCATGCTGCATCTGCGCGGGCGTGAGGCCCAGCAGCCGGCCCACGGCGGCCGCGGCGGCCAGGGTGCCGGCCGTGGCCGTGGTGTGGAAGATGCGGTAGTGGCTGCGGCCCAGGAACTCGCCCACGCGGATGCCGACCTCATAGCCGGCCACGCAGGCGGCCATGAGTTCGGCGCCGCTGGCGCCGATGCTCTGTGCCACGGCCAGCGCGGGCGGGAAGACCACGGCCGCGGGGTGGAAGACCGAGCCGTTGTGCACATCGTCCTGCTCGGCCACATGCGAGGCCGCGGCATTGGCCAGGGCCGCCATCATGGGCGAGGTGGTGTCGGCACTGCCCAGGATCTCGCTAGGCCCCTGCGCCGGTCCCTGGGACAGCGCAAAGCGCGTGATGCTCTGCACGGGGCGCGCGCCCTGGCCTGCGAGCACGGAGCCGAACCAGTCCACCCAGAGGTCTTCGGCGCGCTGCTGAACGGCGGCAGGAACGTCGTCCCAGCGCAGCGAGGCAGCGAATTGGGCCAGCGGATGGATGCTCACTTGGGTGTCGTTTTTCATGGGTTGGGTCTCCGGCGCATTCTTGGGCATGCGCCCTGGTTTCAGGGGGCGGTTTTTCCCGGGGTCGGGCACAGGGCACTGATGCGCTCGGCGCTCCAGCCCAGCTCGGCCAGGATGGCGGCGCTGTGCTCGCCCACGGCGGGCACGGCCTCCATGCGGTAGTCGAAGGCGCTGTTGGCACCGGGGGGCAGCAGCGCCTGCACGGGTCCGGCCGGCGTGTCCACGCTGCACCAGCGCTGGCGTGCGGCCAGCTGGGGATGGGCCCACAGGCCGGCCATGTCGTTGACGCGCGCATTGGCGATGCCCGCCGCATCCAGCCGCTGCACCACCTGTGCGGCATCGAGCGCGTTGAACACGCCCAGGATCAGCGCACGCAGCTCCTCGCGGTTGGCGTTGCGGCGCGCATTGCTGTCAAAGCGCGCATCCGTGGCCAGCTCGGGCTGCAGCAGCACCTGTTCGCAAAAGAGCTTCCACTCGCGTTCGTTTTGCAGGCCCAGCATCACCGTGCCCCCGTCACCCACGTCCTTGCCGGCCTCGAAAGGCCCGTAGGGATAGATGCTGGCGTGCGAGGCGCCGGTGCGCGGCGGCGGCGGCGCGCCGTCGAAGGCGTAGTACATGGGGTAACCCATCCACTCGCCCAGCGCCTCCAGCATGGACACGTCGATGTGGCTGCCCTCGCCCGTGCGCCCGCGCAGCAGCAGGGCCGACAGGATGTTGGTGTACGCATACATGCCGGCCGCGATGTCGGCCACCGAGATACCGGCCTTGGACGGCACCTCGGGCGTGCCCGTGACCGAGAGAAAGCCCGCCTCGCTCTGGATCAGCAGGTCGTAGGCCTTCTTGTCGCGGTAGGGGCCGTCAGCGCCGTAGCCGCTGATGTCGCAGACGATGAGGCGCGGAAAGCGCTCGCGCAGCGCCGCATAGGACAGGCCCATGCGCGCGGCCGCGCCGGGCGCCAGGTTCTGCACCAGCACGTCGGCACCCTCCAGCAGCTGCAGCAGCGCCTGCATGGCCTCGTCCTGCTTGAGGTCCAGAGCCAGGCTCTGCTTGCTGCGGTTGATCCAGGTGAAGTGCGAGGACTGGCCCTGCACGCGCTGGTCATAGCCGCGCGCAAAGTCGCCGCTGCCGGGCCGCTCGACCTTGATCACGCGCGCGCCCAGGTCGGCCAGCTGGCGCGTGCAAAACGGTGCGGCCACCGCATGTTCCAGCGAGACGACGGTGGTGCCGTCCAGGGGCCTCAGGCGTTGCTGTGTCATGCGCAGTGCCTTCAGAACGAGCGGGGGAGACCGAGGATGTGCTCGGCCACGTAGGAGTAAATGAGATTGGTCGAGATCGGCGCCACCTGGTACAGGCGCGTCTCGCGGAACTTGCGCTCCACGTCGTATTCGCAGGCAAAGCCGAAGCCGCCGTGGAACTGGATGCAGGCATTGGCCGCCTCCCAGCTGGCCTTGGCCGCCAGGTACTTGGCCATGTTGGCCTGGGCGCCCATGGCCTGGTTGGCGTCGAACATCTCGCAGGCCTTCCAGCGCATGAGGTTGGCGGCCTCGACCTCGATGAAGGCATCGGCAATGGGGAACTGCACGCCCTGGTTCTGGCCGATGGGGCGGCCGAACACGTTGCGGTCGCGCACGTAGTTGGTCACGCGGTCCAGGAACCAGTAGCCGTCGCCAATGCATTCGGCCGCAATCAGCGTGCGCTCGGCATTGAGGCCGTCGAGGATGTACTTGAAGCCCTTGCCTTCCTCGCCGATCAGGTTCTCCTCGGGGATTTCCAGGTTCTCGAAGAACAGCTCGTTGGTCTCGTGGTTGACCATGTTGGGGATGGGGCGCACGGTCAGGCCGCTCTTTTGCGCCTCGGCCAGATCCACCATGAAGATGGACATGCCCTCGCTCTTTTTCTTCACGTCGGCCAGCGGCGTGGTGCGCGCCAGCAGGATCATCCAGTCGCTGTGCTGCACGCGGCTGATCCAGACCTTCTGGCCGTTGACCACGTATCGGCCATCCTTCTTGACGGCGCTGGTCTTGATCTTGGTGGTGTCCGTGCCCGTGGTGGGCTCGGTCACGCCCATGGACTGCAGGCGCCATTCGCCCGAGGCGATGCGCGGCAGGTACTTCTCCTTTTGCGCCTGCGAGCCGTGGCGCAGCAGCGTGCCCATGTTGTACATCTGCCCGTGGCAGGCGCCCGAGTTGCCGCCGCAGCGGTTGATCTCTTCCATGATCACGCTGGCCTCGGTCAGGCCCAGGCCCGAGCCGCCGTACTCCTGCGGGATCAGCGCGGCCAGCCAGCCGGCCTTGGTCAGCGCGTCCACGAAGGTCTCGGGATAGGCGCGCTGCTCGTCGATCTTGCGGAAATACTCGTCGGGGAACTCGGCGCACAGCGCACGGATGGCGTCGCGGATTTCGGGGAAATTGTTGGAAAGCGTGTGTTCGATCATGGTGGTCTCAAGGCTCGGTGTTCAGGGGTCTCAGGCCAGGGTGGCTTTTCCGGTCATGGTCAGCCAGCCTTCGTGGTCTTGCGCCCAGAGTTCAATGGTCTTGCCGTCCGCAGAAGGCTTGCCGTGCACGCTGAAGGCATGCAGGTCGAAGGTGGGGCGCACGGCCTTGAACTCGAAGGACAGCACCTGCGCCTGGGGCAGCTCGCGGCGCAGCAGGTCCAGCAGCAGCGTGGCGATCAGCGGGCCGTGCACGATCAGGCCCGGATAGCCTTCGACACCCGTTACATAGCGGCGGTCGTAGTGGATGCGGTGGCCGTTGAAGGTCAGGGCCGAGTAGCGGAACAGCAGCACGTCGTCGGGAACGATGGTGCGCGACCAGGTTTGCTGGCCGTCCAGCGGCGGCTTCTGCGGCGTGGGCGCGGGATCGCCGGGCTGGGCAGCGGCGCGGTAGACGATGTCGTGCTCCTCGGTCAGCGCCAGGCCCTGGTCGTTGCTGTAGGCATGCTCGACCAGCACGAACAGCAGCTCGCCCGAGCGGCCGCTCTTGTGGCTGACCGAGCCGATGGTGGAGCGGCGCTGCACCTTCTGGCCCACCTGCAGCGCGTTGCCTGCCTCCCAGCGCAGGCGCCCGCCGGCCCACATGCGGCGCGGCAGCGGCACGGGCGGCAGAAAGCCGCCACGGCGCGGGTGGCCGTCGGGGCCGAGCTCGCTTTGGCGTGCATGGGGCAGGAAGTACATCCAGTGCCACAGCGGCGGCAGCGCCGTGCCGTCGGCGGGCTCAGGGTCTTCCCGGTCCAGCGTGGCCGACAGCGCGGCCACGGGCGCGGCCGTGATGCTGTCTGCCAGGGTTTCGCTGCGGCCCTGCCAGGACTGAAGGTGCGCCAGCGCGGCGGCGTCGAGGGTGTCGGTAGCTTGCTTGTCTGTCATGGCCGCCATGGTCGGTGCAAGCGCGGCGGCCCGCAATCCGCGTTTTCTTAAGCAAGCCTTTGGCCGCGCTGAAGGCTGGGCCGGCGCGGCCTGTCCGCCGCTGCTTTCATTCCCGCGAAGTCCGCCCTTGTGATTGGCGAATGGCGCGGTGCGGCGTTTGCCGGCATCCTTGGTCCCGACTTCTTTCCAACGAACACTGAACGGGGACGACAGGCCATGGCGCAGAAAATGATGCAGGACAAGGTAGTGGTGGTGACGGGTGCCGGCGGCGGCATCGGGCGCGACATGGCGCTGGCCATGGCGGCCGAGGGCGCCAAGGTGGTGGTCAACGACATCGGCACCTCCACCACGGGCGAGGGCACGGACGCCGGCCCGGCCCAGAAGGTGGTCGATGAGATCAAGGCCGCAGGCGGCCAGGCCGTGGCCAACACCGACAGCGTGGCCGAGGCCGCCAGCGCGGCCCGCATCGTGCAGTGCGCCGTGGACAGCTTCGGCCGCATCGACGGCGTGGTCAACAACGCCGGCATCCTGCGCGACCGGTTCTTCCACAAGATGAGCCTGGACGAGTGGGACGCCGTCATCAAGGTCCACCTGTACGGCAGCTACTACATGAGCCGCGCGGCCGCCAACCATTTCAAGGAGCAGGAAAGCGGCGCCTTCGTGCACATGACCTCGACCTCGGGCCTGATCGGCAACCTGGGCCAGGCCAACTACAGCGCGGCCAAGCTGGGGCTGACGGCCCTGTCCAAGTCCATTGCGCTGGACATGCAGAAGTTCAACGTGCGCTCCAACTGCATCGCGCCGTTCGCCTGGAGCCGCATGATCGGCTCCATCCCCACCGACACGCCCGAGCAGCAGGCGCGCGTGGCCAAGATCCAGCAGATGACGCCCAACAAGATCGCCCCGCTGGCCGTCTACCTGCTGTCCGACGCGGCCCGCGACGTGAACGCCCAGGTCTTCGCCGTGCGCAACAACGAGATCTTCGTCATGAGCCAGCCGCGCCCGCTGCGCTCGGTGCACCGCAGCGAGGGCTGGTCGCCCCAGTTCATTGCCGAGCACGGCATGCCTGCGCTCAAGGCGTCGTTCGTGCCGCTGGACCGGTCCGCCGACGTGTTCAGCTGGGATCCTGTTTGAACGACACCCCCTGAGGCGCTACGCGCCTTCCCCCTCTCTACTCGCTTCGCGAGGGAGGGGGACGACACCCTCGGTGCGGGGCGGCCCTTCCTCGGTGTCCCTGAGTCGGGCCGCGCCAGTTGCGAGGGTTGAAGCGCCAGCGCAATCAAACACTGAGAGGAACCGTGATGGCCATCAGCTATCAGCACCTGAAACAGCGCCCCTTCGAGCCCGTGCGCCAGCACTATGGCGAGCGCGACACCATGCTCTATGCCTTGAGCCTGGGCCTGGGCAGCGATCCGCTGTGCGCCGACGCCCTGCCCTTTTTCTACGAAGGGGCGCCGGGCGGGCTGCGCGCCCTGCCCTCGCAGGCCGTGGTGCTGGGCTACCCGGGCTTCTGGGCGCGCGAGGCCGACACGGGCATCGATTGGGTGAAGCTGCTGCATGGCGAGCAGCGCATGCGGCTGCACCGCCCGCTGCCGGCCAGCGCCGACGTGGTGGGCCACAACCGCATCACGCACCTGACGGACAAGGGTGAGGGCAAGGGCGCCATCATGGTCACCGAGCGGCGCCTGGAGACCACTGGCGGCGAGCTGCTGGCCACCGTGCAGCAGGTCAGCTTTCTGCGCGGCGATGGCGGCTACAGCCTGCTGGACGGCGGCCAGCCCAGCGACGCGCCCCTGGCGCCGCTTCGCCCCACGCCGGAGGACCGCGCGCCCGACTTCACCGACACCCAGGCCATACGCCCCGAGGCCGCGCTGCTGTACCGCCTGATGGGCGACTACAACCCGCTGCATGCCGACCCGGCCGTGGCGCGCAAGGCCGGTTTCGAGCGGCCCATCCTGCATGGCCTGGCCAGCTACGGCCTGGTGGCCCATGCCGTGCTGCGCCAATGCGGCGACCGCAATCCCGCGCGCCTGAAGGCGCTGGATGTGCGCTTCACCGCGCCCGTCTATCCCGGCGAAACCCTGGTCACCGAGATCTGGCGTACGCCCGATCAGCCCTGCCAGCTGCAGTTGCGCGCCCGCGTGCTCGAACGTGACAAGGTCGTTCTGAGCCACGGCTACGCCGAACTCGCTTGAATGGATCACCCCCTGAGTCGCTGTGCGCCTTCCCCCTCTCTCGCTTCGCGGGAGGAGGACGACACCCTCGCTGCGGGGCGGCGCGGCCGGCCCAGGCCCTTGCTCGGTGTCCCTGGCTTGGGACATGCCGATTTGGACGTCTCGTCAAAGGTGCGCATAGGAGCAAGCAAGACATTCCAGCTTTTGATCTCAAAGAATCCAACCTCGGCACCATGACTACATCACCTGAAACCTCCCCCGTATTGATCTCCGTCCAGGACGGCATAGGCACGATCACGCTGAACCGGCCCGAGGCCCGCAACGCGCTCAACCAGGCCATGCGCCCGGCCCTGGCCGCCGCCGTGGCGCAGATGCGTGACGATGCGCAGGTGCACACCGTCATCCTCACGGGCGCGGGCGGCGCCTTCTGCTCGGGCGGCGACATCAGCCAGATGATGGATGCCAGCCAGGCCGGCCTGCCCTGGCGCCAGCGCATGCGCAGCCTGCACCAGTGGTTTCCCGAGCTGGTCAACCTCGAAAAGCCCGTGATCGCCGCCGTGGACGGCCCGGCCTTCGGCGCGGGCCTGAGCCTGGCGCTGGCCGCCGACTTCGTGCTGTGCACGCGGCGCGCGAAGTTCTGTGCCGTGTTCGGCCGCATCGGCCTGGTGCCCGACCTGGGCGCCATGCACATGCTGCCGCGCATCGTGGGCCTGCAAAAGGCCAAGGAGCTGGTCTTCACCGCGCGCACCGTGCAGGCCGACGAAGCCAGGTCGCTGGGCATGGTCTACGAGATCGTGGAAGACGGCGAGGCCCTGCAGGCCGCCGCCGTGGCGCTGGCGCGGCGCTTCGGCGAGGCATCCACGGCCGCCATCGGCATGGCCAAGACGGCCATGAACCAGGCCTTCGAGCTGGACGCACGCGCCATGGCCGAGCTGGAAGCCTATGCCCAGACGATGTGCCGTGGCTCCGACTACCACCAGGAGGCGGTGCAGCGCTTCAAGGACAAGCAGCCCACGCGCTTCGACTGGGACCGCGCGCCATGAGCGTGCTGTCGCCGGACGCCCTGCAAGAAAGGCTGCAGGCCCTGATCCGCCCCGGCGACACCCTGTGGTGGGGCCAGGCCACGGCCGAGCCGCTGACGCTCACGCGCGCCGTGGTCGCGCAGCGCCATGCACTGGCCCGGCACGGTGGCCAGGGCCGGCTGCGCGTCTTCGTGGGCATGGGCGCATCGGACACGCTGCAACCGGCGCATGCCGACGCCATCGACTTCTTCGGCTACGCGGCCGGCGGTCCCCACCGCGCGCTGGCCCAGGCGGGCGTGCTGGACATCCTGCCCAGCCACTACTCCCACCTGCCCGGCCTGATCGACGAGGGCCTGCTGCCTGCCGACGTGGTGCTGCTCCAGGTCTCGCCACCCGATGCACAAGGCCGCTACAGCCTCGGCCTGGTCCATGAATACCTGCCGGCCGCCATACGCAAGGCGCGCGTGCTGATCGGCGAGGTCAACCCCGCCATTCCGTGGACGCACGGCAGCCTGCACCTGCAGGCCGGCGACTTCGCCCTGCTGGTCGATGCCGAACACCCTCCGCTGGACCAGGCGCGCAGCGCCCCCGGCCCTGCCGAGCAGACCATTGCCGGCCATGTGGCCGCCCTCATCGAAGACGGTGCCACGCTGCAGGTGGGCGTGGGCAACCTGCCCGAGGCCGTGCTCGCCGCCCTGCACGGCCACCGCGACCTGGGCCTGCACAGCGGCGCCGTGGGCGACGGCATTGCAGCCCTGGCCGAAGCCGGCGTGCTGACCCACGCGCGCAAGAGCCAGGACCGCGGCGTGGGCATCGGCGGCATCCTCATGGGCGGCGAATCGCTCAGGCGCTGGGCACACCGCAACCCCGCCCTGCAACTGCGCGAGACGCGCTACACGCACGATCCCGAGGTGCTGGCCGCCAGCCACAGGCTGGCCGCCATCAATTCGGCGGTGGAGGTGGACCTCACGGGCCAGATCAACTCCGAGGTGGCGGGCGGCGTCTACGTGGGCGCCGTGGGGGGCGCCGTGGACTTTCTGCGCGGCGCGGCACGCAGCCGCGGCGGCCTGCCCATCATCGCCCTGCCCGCCACGGCCAGGGGCGCCACGCGCATCGTCGCGCGGCTGTCCGGCCCCGTCAGCACGCCGCGCAGCGATGCCGGCCTCATCGTCACCGAACACGGCGTGGCCGACCTGCGCGGCCAGACGCTGTCGCGCCGCGTGAAACGGCTGATCGACATCGCGGCGCCGGAGCACCGCGCCGACCTGGAACAACAGGCGCATACCCTGCTGCGCCAATGCGGCGCAGCCTTTTCCCGATCCACTGATCCACTGATCCACTGATCCACTGATTCCCAAGGAGACAACACCATGCGCAGAGCCGCCATCGTCACCCCCCTTCGCACGCCCGTGGGCACCTTCGGCGGCAGCCTGCGGCCGGTATCGGTCGAGGAGCTGGCCGCCACCACGGTGCGCGCCGTGGTCGAGAAAAGCGGCATCGACCCCGCACGCATCGACGACGTGGTCTTCGCCCAGTCCTACGCCAGCAGCGAGACGCCCTGCGTGGGCCGCTGGGCCGCGCTGCAGGCCGGCCTGCCGGTGACGGTGCCGGGCATGCAGCTGGACCGGCGCTGCGGCGGCGGCCTGCAGGCCGTGGCCACGGCGGCCATGATGGTGCAAAGCGGCGCCGCCGACGTGGTGATCGCAGGCGGCGTGGAGAGCATGAGCAACATCGAGTACTACAGCACCGACATGCGCTGGGGCGCGCGCTCGGGCAATGTGCGCTTCTACGATCGGCTGGACCGCGGCCGCGAGCGCTCCCAGCCCGTGGAGCGCTTCGGAAAGATTTCGGGAATGATCGAGACCGCCGAGAACCTGGCGCGTGACTACGGCATCAGCCGCGAGGCAGCCGACGCCTATGCCGTGCGCAGCCACCAGCGCGCCGCCGCCGCCTGGGAGGCGGGCCGCTTCGCCGACGAGATCGTCCCCGTCAAGGTGCCCCAGCGCAAGGGCGACCCCGTGCTGTTCACGCGCGACGAGGGCTTTCGCGCCGACGCCACCACCGACAGCATGGGCAAGCTGCGCGTGCTCATGCCCAATGGAACGGTCACGGCCGGCAACGCCAGCCAGCAGAACGACGCCAGCGCCGCCTGCCTGATCGTGGCCGAGGACAAGCTGGCCGAACTGGGCCTCACCCCCATGGCCACCCTGGTGGGCTGGGCCGCCGCAGGCTGCGAGCCCTCGCACATGGGCATAGGCCCCGTGCCCGCCGTCAAGAAACTGCTGGCACGCCTGAACCTCACGCTGGACCAGATGGACCTGGTCGAACTCAACGAAGCCTTTGCCTGCCAGGTGCTGTCCGTGCTCAAGGGCTGGGAGTGGAACGACCAGGGCGCCATCGACCACAAGCTCAACGTCAACGGCTCTGGCATCTCCCTGGGCCACCCCATCGGCGCCACCGGCGTGCGCATCCTGGCCACCCTGCTGCACGAACTGGAGCGCCGCAAGGGCCGCTATGGGCTGGAGACCATGTGCATAGGCGGCGGCCAGGGGATTGCGGCGGTGTTCGAGCGGGTGTGAGGAACCCGTCATGTCGACACGTCCAGTGAATCTGAGCCAGCAACAACATCGAATCGTTGAAGCTCAGACCCACGCGACCAAGCTGGAAGCGCTACGGCAAGCGGCTATGCGGGGGTGGGCGGATGTCGCCTCGGGTCACTACATTGACGTGCCGGATGAAGACTTTGACCTCTTTATCGCGGATCTGGGAAGGCAGGCAGCCAGCCGAATGAAGGCTGGTGCCTGACGGCGGCCTCCTCAATCCGCCCGCGCCCCCGACGCCTTCACGATCTCTTCCCACTTGCGGGCTTCGGCCTGGATGTAGCGCGCGAACTCGGCGGGCGTGGAGCCCACGGGCTCGGCGCCCAGGCGGCGGTATTGCGCAGCGATCTGGGGTTCGGCAAGCACGCGGCGGGACTCGGTCCACAGTTTCTGCACCACGTCCTGGGGCGTGTTCTTCGGCGCCCACAGTCCGTACCAGGTGCTGGTGCGAAAGCCGGGCATGCCGGCCTCTTCCATGGTGGGCACATCGGGCAGGGAGGGCGAGCGACTGGCGGAGGTGACGGCCAGCGCACGCAGCCGGCCCGAGGCGATGAAGGGCATGGCCGAGGGCATGGAGTCGAACATGAGCTGGATCTGCCCGCCCATCAGGTCGGTCAGGGCCGGCGAGCTGCCCTTGTAGGGCACATGCTGCATCTGCGCGCCGGTCTTCAAGCGGAACAGCTCGCCCGACAGGTGCTGTGACGACGCATTGCCGGCCGAGCCGAAGTTCACCTGCCCGGGATGGGCCTTGGCCCAGGCGATCAGCTCCTGCACATTGCGCACCGGAAGCTGGCTGCCCACGACCAGCACCAGCGGGACATCGACCAGCTGCGTGACCGGCTCGAAATCGCGGAAGGCGTCATAGGGCGCGCTGGCATAGACGTAGGGGTTGATGACGTGGATGGAGGCGTTGACCAGCAGCGTGTAGCCGTCGGCCGGCGCCTTGGCCACCAGGGCCGCGCCGACCATGCCGCTGGCGCCGGCCTTGTTGTCCACCACCAGCGGCTGGCCCAGCGCCTCGCCCAGCCGCGTGGTGACCACGCGCCCGACCACATCGGTAGGCCCGCCCGGTGGATAGGGCACGACGACGCGGATGGGCGCCTTGGGATAGCCCTGGGCCCCGGCGGATGGCTGCGCGCCTGCCGTTCTCCATGCGGCCAGCGCCGCAGCGGCGCCCAGCAGGGTGCGGCGGGAAAGCGCGGGGCCTGTGCGTTGCGTTGTCATACCTTGTCTCCTTGAATGGCGAGTGCGAGCTTGCCGGTCACGTTGCGGCCGTGCAGCGCATCCAGCGCAGCCGGCAGTTCATGCATGGCGAAGACCTGGCTGACCTGGGGATGGATGCATCCCCGGGCCGCCCAGTCGAGCAGCGTGGCAATGACGGGCTGCAGCTGCGCCGCGAAGGCCTGGCGCTCATCGGCCGGCGTCCAGCCGATATAGCGGCCGTAGAAGAAGCCGTGCAGCGTGAGGTTCTTGACCAGGGCCAGGTTCATGGGCACGGCGGGAATGGCGCCGCTGGCGAAGCCCACGCTCAGCAGTTGCGCGTTCTGCGCAGCGGCGCGCAGCGCCTGCAGCAGCAGATCGCCGCCCACGGGGTCGAAGACGACGGATGCGCCCCGGCCCTGCGTGGCCTGCTTGACCTGGGCGGCCAGGTCCTGCGGGGTGACTGCCTGGTGGGCCCCACGGCGCAGCGCATCGGCGCGCTTGGCCTCGGTGCTGGCGCAGGCGATGACCTGCACGCCGGGCGTCTGCCTGGCAACTTCCACCGCTGCGGCGCCCACGCCCGAACCGGCGCCCAGCACCAGCACCACATCGCCTTCCTGCAGGCGCGCGCGCCAGTGCAGGGCCGTGTAGGCCGTGCCGTAGGACAGGGGAATGGGCAGGGCCTGCAGCCAGGGCATGCCCGCAGGCAGGCGGTAGACGGTGGACGCATGCACCACCGTTTCCTGCGCAAAGGCGCCCCAGTCGGCAATGAAGGCCACGGCATCGCCGGGCTGCAGGTGCTGCACCGCGCTGCCGCATTCCAGCACGCGCCCCACGCCTTCGGTGCCGGGCACGAAGGGCAGCGGCGGGCGCCGCTGGTAGCGGCCCTCGATCAGCAGGCCCGTGGCGTGGCTGACGTTGGCGTAGGCCACGGCAATCCGCGCCTGGTGCGCGCCCAGGGGCTGGCCAGGCCGGTCCATGGACTGCAGGCTGACCACCTCGTGCGGCGCGCCGAATTGATGGCAGACCAGGGCCTGCATGGAGGTGTCCGGGGAGGTGTCCGGAGAGGTGGGTGTGAACGTGGATGTGGAAGCGCTCATGCCATGACCTCCTGCGCGCACTGGTGCACCACGCCGCTGGCCATCCATTGCTCCATCTCCTGCGGCGTGCAGCCGGCGTCGGCCAGGATCTGGCGCGTGTGCTCGCCCGTGCGCGGCGCGGCGCCAAGGGATGCACCGCAGGCTGCTGCGTCTGCCGGCCAGGGTGATGCCGCATACAGCAGCGGCCCGAACCCGGGCTGCGCCAGCGTGGCGAACGATGCGCGGTGCACGGCCTGGGGATGCGCCACCACATCGGCCAGCGTGCGCACGCCCGCATGCAGGGCGCCCTGCGCCGCCAGGCGCTGCTCCCAGTGGGCGCGCGGCTGCTGCGCCAGCAAGGCCTGCAGCCCGGCATGCAGGACATGGCGGTGGGCCATGCGGCCCGCATTGGAGGCAAAGCGCGCGTCCTGCAGCCAGTGCGGCAGGTCCAGCGCGCGGCACAGCCGCTCGAACTGGTCGTTGTTCAGGGCCAGCACGGTGATGAAGCCATCGGCCGTGGCGAACACGCCGTTGGGGGCGCTCACGCCTTCGGCGGGCAGGCCGCCGCGCAGCCTGTCTTCGGCCAGCACCGTGGATTGCAGGGCGCAGCAGACCTCGAACAGGTTCAGTTCCACATGGCGCCCGCGCCCGCTGCGCGCCTTGCCCAGCAGGGCCGCCGTGCAGGCCTGTGCGGCGTAGACACCGGCCGCGATGTCGGCCAGCAGCAGGCCCACGCGCTGGGGCTGGCCCTGCGCGTCGCGGTTGCTGATCATCAGTCCCGTGTCGGCCTGCATGACGGAGTCGGTGGCGGGCCGGTCGGCATACGGCCCCGTGGGTCCGTAGCCGCTGATGGAGACGTACACCGGGTCCAGGCCGGCCGCGCGCAGGCTGTCGTAGTCCACGCCCATGCGCTGCACGACCTGGGGGCGGAAGTTCTGCACCACGATGTCGGCCTCGCGCGCCAGCCGCAGCAGCAGCGCGCGCCCCTGGTCCTGGCGCGCATCGACGGCAATGCTGCGCTTGCCCGCGTTGTAGGTGGCCGACAGGCTGCTGTGCCCGTTGCGCGAGATGCCCACGTGGCGCGCCCAGTCGCCTTCGGGCGGATCGACCTTGATCACCTCGGCGCCCTGGCGCGACAGCAGGTGGGTGCAGTAGGGGCCGGCCACGCCCTGGCTCAGATCGAGCACACGGTAGTGCGCCAGGGGCGCGGTTTGCAAAGCTTCTTGGTTCACGGTCTGCGGCCTTTCGCCATGGTTTCCTCCATGCTAGGGAGGCAGGGCAGGCGCCACAATCCTCGCCAGCAGGCCAGGCCTGGTGACTCCCGATCAACAATGGCCGGCCCCGGCCCTGCAAAGAATGCCGAGATGGACCTGAACCTGTGCCGCGTCTTCATCGACATCGCCGAGGCCAAGAGCCTCACGCGGGCGGCCGAGCGCGGCGGCATGACGCGCTCCAACGTCTCGCGCCGGCTGCGTGCGCTGGAGACCGAGATGGGCACGCAGCTGCTGCGCCGCACCACGCGCAATGTGGAGCTCACCCAGGCCGGCCAGCTGCTGTACCGGCGCTGCCTGGCCATGATGGAGGAGCTGCAGCGCGCCCGCGATGCCATCCACCAGCTGCGCTCCACCGTGAGCGGCGAGGTGGGCGTGCGCGTGCCCACCGGCTTCGGGCATTTCTATCTCAAGCCCCTGATCCTGGGCTTTTGCCGCGAGCATCCCGACATCCGCCTGCGCCTGCTGATCAACGACCAGATGGCCGACCTCGTGGCCTCCAAGGTCGATCTGGCGGTGCAGATCACCTCCGCGCCGCTGGACGATCTGGTGGCCACGCGGCTGTGCGATGTGCGCTGGAACTTCGTGGCCACGCCCGCCTGCCTGCAGGCGCTGGAGCAGTCGCTGGGCCGGCCCCTGCGCGCGCCTGCCGACCTGCTGCAGGCCCGCCTCATCCTGCCGCTGGCCATGGGCGGCAGGCTGGCCTGGCTGGCCGGCAGCGGCGACGATGGCTTCTCCGCTGCCCTCGATGTGCTGCCCTCGCTGCAATCGGGCGACTACCGCCTGCTGTACGACGCCGTGCTGGACGGCCTGGGCCTGGCCCTGCTCCCGGACTACGTGACCTCGGCCGCGCTGGCCGGCGGCACGCTGGTGGCCGTGCTGGACCAGGTGGTGTTCTCCGGCCTGGGCAATGCCATGTACCTGGTGCGCATGCCCGACCGCCAGCCCACCATGGCGGCCCGCGCCTTCCAGCAGTTCCTGCGCGAGGCCATCGTCACCGCCGCGCCCAGCTGGCAGGCGGGCGCCGAGGAGGCGGGTGCGGACCTGTCTTCCTAGGACGTCCTAACAGCCGGCAAACCCCGGCTTAGGCAAAAGCAGATTCCCAAGAAGCGCCGGCGTGCGCACCATTGCCTGCATGTCCGGCGCAGACCGGGCGCGCCGCCGTGCAGGCCACGGCAGCGCCTCATTCATTTTTTGCAGGAGACATGCACATGCCCGCCCAACACCGCCGCAAGGCCCTGGCCACCCTGGCCCATGCCCCGCTTCTGGCGTCCCTGGTGGCCGCCCTAGCCACCCTCCCCGCCGCCGCGCAGGACGCGCAGCCCGTGCGCCTCATCGTGGGCTACTCGGCCGGCGGCCCCGTGGACCAGGGCGCCCGCCTGCTCAGCGTGGCGCTGACCAAGGAGCTGGGCGCCTCGGTGGTGGTGGAGAACAAGCCCGGCGCCAACGCCACCATGGCCGGCAGCGAGGTCGTGCGCGCCAGGCCCGATGGCCTCACGCTGTGGTTCGCGGCCAGCCCCACCATCACCATCAGCCCCAACGTGATGAGCAAGATGTCCTTCGACCCGGCCCGTGACCTCACGCCCGTGGCGCCCGTGCTCAGCTACTACAACGTGCTGGTGGTCAACAACAACGAGCCCTACAAGACCACGGCCGAGCTCGTGGCCTATGCCAAGGCCCATCCGCAAAAGCTCAACTACGGCTCGGCCGGCGTGGGCGGCTCCAACCATCTGGGCGCGCTGCTGTTCGCGCGGCGCAGCGGCATCGAGATGAACCACATCCCCTACAAGGGCAACGCACCGGCCATGACCGACGTGATCGGCGGCCAGCTGAGCATGATGCTGGACATCATCAGCACCGCCAGCACCTACATCCAGAGCGGCAAGGTGCGCGCCGTGGCCGTGACCTCGCCGCAGCGCAATGCCTCGCTGCCCGATGTGCCCACCTTTGCCGAGTCCGGCATCGAAGGCCTCAAGGGCTTCGACGTGGGCGGCTGGTATGGCGTCTACGGCCCCAAGGGCATGTCGCCCGAACTCGTGGCCCGCCTGAACAAGTCCATCAACGCCGCCCTGGCCCAGCCGGAGCTGCGCAAGCGCCTCAAGGAACTGGGCTACGAAGAGTGGACCGGCGCCCCCCAGAAACTGGCCGAGCGCGGTGCCAAGGAGCGCGCGATGTGGGCCACCGTCACCCAAGGCATTGTGGTGGACTGAGGGATACGCGGAGCATGAGTCAACGAATACACCATCTGCTGGACCGCTGGCTGGCCGAAGCGCCGCAGCGTCCCTTCATCCACCTGCCCGACGGCAGCAGCCTGAGCTTTGCCGACCTGGGCGCGCTGGCGGACACGGCCGAGGCCGAGTTGCGCGCGCTGCAGGTGCGGCCCGGCGACCGCGTGCTGGTCGTGGCCGAGAACTGCCCCGAGCATGCGGCGCTGATCCTGGCCTGCAGCCGCGTGGGCGCCTGGTCCTGCGGCGTGAACGCACGCATGGCGCCCGGCGAGATCGATGCCTTTGCGGCCAAGGCCGATGCGCGCGTGGTGTATTTCACCTCGGCCGCATCGGACAGCGCCAGCGGCCACGCGCGGCGCTTTGGCGCAGGCGACTCGGCCCTGGCCGGCATGCAGCACAGCCCCGTGCGCGCGCAGGCCGTGGCCGAATCCGGCGCGCTGCAGGACGAGGTGGCGGCGCTGATCTTCACCTCGGGCACCACGGGCACGCCCAAGGGCGTGATGGTGGGGCATGACGCGCTGACGCTGTTCGCGCGCGTCTCGGCCGCATCGCGCGGCCTGGGTCCGCAGGACCGCAGCTACGCCTTCGTGCCCATGACCCACATCTTCGGGCTGGGCACGGTGCTGCTGGCCTCGCTGCATGCGGGCGCGCAGATGGTGATGCGCCCGCAGTTCGACCCCGCCGACCTGCTGGATGCGCTGGCCCGCCACGGCATCTCCCAGCTGCAGGGGCCGCCTGCGCTGTACGCGCGCCTGCTGGCCTATCTGCAGGAACAGGGCATTGCCCACCCGCAGGCGCCAGCGCTGCGCTATGTCTATACCGGCGCCGGCCCGCTGGACCTGACGCTGAAAAAGCGCGTGGAGGCCGCCTTCGGCCAGGCGCTGCACCATGGCTACGGCCTGTCGGAATACGCAGGGTCGGTCCACCTCACGCGCCAGGGCGAGCAGCGGCCCGACACCAGCGCGGGCTACGTGGTGGAAGGCGCGGAAGTGCGAGCCGTGGACCCGGCCACGGGCCGCAGCCTGCCGGTGGGCGAGCGCGGCGAGCTGTGGATACGCGGGCGCGGCCTGATGCACGGCTACTTCCGCGATGAGCAGGCCACGGCCGCCGTGATGCGCGAGGGCGGCTGGTACGCCAGCGGCGACCTGGGCGAGCTGCATGCCGACGGCGCGCTCTTCGTGGTGGGGCGGCTCAAGGAAATGATCATCCGCTCGGGCTTCAACGTCTATCCGGCCGAGGTGGAACTGGCGCTCAACGAGCTGCCCGGCGTGCAGCGCAGCGCCGTGGTCGGGCGGCCCGAGGGCGATGGCAACGAGGAGGTCATCGCCTTTGTCGAGCTGCAGCCCGGCGCCACGCTGGACAGCGCCGCAGCACGCTCCCACCTGCGCGAACGGCTGGCGCCCTACAAGCTGCCCGCCCGCATCGTGCCCCTGTCCGAGCTGCCCACCAGCCCCAACGGCAAGGTGCTCAAGCGCCTGCTGCAGGAACAGGCGCTGCGCGTTTCCTGAGCCCGGGCCGCCCAGCAGTTGCGCCGGCCACCGCTGCCGGTGCAACCTTTGCCTTGCCCTGCCCCTTCCCTGCCCCAAGCCCGGATGTGCGCACGCGCCACTGCCTTCCGGAACCGGCCTCTGCAGCATGGATGCAACACCCCTACATTGCGCATCCGCAGGCCTTGCACCCCATTCATCATGATGTAAAACTATGGCACTCAATGTTTCAATAGTTTTGACAAATTCCGTATTTTTTCGCCTGCCTTGGCCTTGGCTGCAGTTACCGGATCCATCGTGAGATGCATCCCGGCGTGTCGGCCCGGATCTGCACAGGGCATGCATCCTCTCCCCCGCAACCCTATGAATCAAGCCCATGAAAAGAATCCTCAGCCTGTTTTTCGGAGGTATTTTCCTGGTCGCTGCCAGCCTGGTTCATGCGGCCTGGCCAGACCGGCAGATCACGCTGGTTGTACCTTTCCCGGCAGGCGGTGGCACTGATGTCGTGGGGCGCATCATCGCCAAGGAGCTTGCACAACGCCTGCGCGTCAACGTAGTGGTGGAAAACCGCCCTGGCGCCTCGGGCAACATCGGCGCGCGCCAGGTCTCCAAGGCCCGTCCCGATGGATATACGCTGCTGATCTGCACCACGGCCCAGACCATCTCGGGCGCGCTGTACACGCAGGCCGGGTATGACGTGGTCAACGACCTGGAAGCCATCTCCACCATCAACGACAGTCCCCTGGTGCTCATCACACGCCCGGGCCTGCAGCTGTCGTCGGTGCAGGACCTGATCGAGCTGGCGCGGCGCAGCCCCGGCAAGCTGACCTATGCCACGCCGGGCTATGGCAGCGCGGGCCACATGGCGGCCGAGGCCCTGAGCCTGGCCGCCGACATACGCATGCTGCACATCCCCTACCAGGGCGCCGCGCCCATGATGGCCGACCTGGTCAGCGGCCAGGTCGATATCGCCTTCGACCTGCTGATCACGGCCAAGCAGTACGTGAGCCAGGGCAAGGTCAATCGCGTGGGCGTGGCCACGCGCGAGCGCTCGCCCCTCATGCCCGACTGGCAGACGCTCAGCGAGCAAAGCCCGGCCCGGCTCGGCAATTTCAACGAGACCGCATGGAATGTGCTCATGGCACCCAAGGGCACGCCGGCCGCGATAGTGAACGCCATCAATGCACAGATGAAAAATATCCTGGCCGATGAAAAGGTGCAGCGCAAATTCATGGAGCTTGGCAGCATTCCCCTTTGGAAATCCGTGGGCGGCACCAAGGCATTCGTATCCGACGACGCCAGAAAATGGAGAAAGGTGGTCAGTGATGCCGGCATCGCGAAAATCTGAAATACCCCCTTCGCCGCAGAAACTGGCAGGGCCCGATGTCAATGCGCTGCACGAATTGCTCAATGCGCTGAAAAAGCACGGCATCGACATCCCCTTCGAGCGGCTGGGACCCATCCTGGCGGAGCACCAGCTGCTGATGGAGCACCGCGGCCTCGTCAACGAACTGGCGCATGAGGCGGGTCCCTCGCACATCCACACCACCATTTCCCGTCAGAGCAACCATGCGCGGCAGTCCTGAACTTTCCATACGGCAGATGGCCAGCGCGCTGCGCGCCGGCAAGACCACCTCGGAGATGCTGACCAGGGCGGCGCTGGGACGCATCCGCGCCATGGACATCGACATCCATGCCTTCACCAATCTCGATGCCAGCGGTGCCATGGAGGCTGCGCGCAGCGCAGACATGGCACGCGCCGAAAGCGCCGACCTGCCGCTGCTCCACGGCATTGCCGTGGCCATCAAGGACGTCTACGACGTGGCCGGCCTGCCGACCACCTGCCAGTCCTGGCTGAGCCTGGACTATGTGCCCGAGGAGGATTCCACGCCGGTGCGGCGCCTGCGCGATGCCGGTGCCATCATCCTGGGCAAGCTGGCCACGCACGAGTTCGCCATCGGCGCGCCCAGCCCCGACCTGCCCTTTCCCGCGGCCCGCAACCCCTGGGACCTGGCCCATATCCCGGGCGGCTCTTCCTCGGGCTCGGGCGCCGCCATTGCGGCAGGCTTCACGCGGCTGGCCCTGGGCACCTGCACGGGCGGCTCCATCCTCATACCGGCCGCCTGGTGCGGTGCCGTGGGGCTGAAACCCACCTACGGCCGCGTCTCCAAGCACGGCGTGTTTCCGCTGGCCTGGACGCTGGACCACTGCGGCCCGCTGTCGCGCAGCGTGGAGGATGCGGCCATTGCGCTGCAGGTGCTGGCCGGTCACGACCCGCTGGACCCGGCCAGCTCCACCGAACCCGTGGACGACTACTGCACGGGGCTTGAGCAGGGCGTGAAGGGCCTGACCATCGGCGTGCCGCAGGACCACTTCCAGTCGTCGCCCCAGGCGTCGCCCACGTTCCTGTCGGCCTTCGACCGCACGGCCGCGCTGCTGGCCGAGGCCGGCGCCCGTCCCATCCACGTGAGCCTGCCCCACAGCCAGCAGTTCCTGGCCGCCGGCCGCGTCATCCTCAGTGCCGAGATGTTCACCATCCATGCGCAGGACCTGCGCTCGCGCCCGCTGGACTATGGCGAGCTCACGGCGGCGCGGCTGCTGCTGGGCGCCACCGTGTCCTCGGAGGACTACCTGAACGCCCTGCGCGTGCGCCGCATGCTGGCGGCCCGCGTGGACGCGGCACTGGACCGCTGCGACGTGCTGCTGACCGCCATCACCCTGGATACGGCGCCGCGCTTCGATCCCATGCCGCATTTCCGCCACTGGCCGGTGCAGACCCATGCCTTCAACGTGACCGGGCACCCGGCCATCAGCGTGCCGGTCGGCCTGTCGCCGCAAGGCCTGCCGCTGGCCGTGCAGGTGGTGGGTCGCTACTTCGACGAGGCCCGCATCCTGCAGGTGGCCCGTGCCATCGAGCGGCTGACCGGCTGGGAAAACCAGCTGCTGCCCGACGGCACCTGACCGCCGTGCTTGGCTTGGACACAGCCGCAGCAGCAGCCCCGGTCCTCGCTGATCAGCCTGACTTCCTATCAGGCCTCCATGCGGATGATCTGGCGTATGGCCTCGCCACGCGCCAGGCGGTCGAAGCCCTCGTTGATCTGGTCCAGCGTCAGGTGGCCGGTGACCAGGCGGTCCACCGGCAGCCTGCCGGCCGCATGCAGGGCCAGGTAGCGGTCGATGTCGCGGCGCGGCACGCAGCTGCCCATGTAGCAGCCCCTGAGCGTGCGCTCCTCGGCCACCAGGTGCCAGAGAGGGCGCGGCTGCGCCCGTTCTCGTGAGTACGGCGGCGCGTGTCTTCATGATGTCTTCACCAGCTTGCAGCTGCTCCTGGACAGCGGGCGGAAGGCCTCGTCACCGGGGATGGTGGAGAGCACCTTGTAGTAGTCCCAGGGGTATCTGGATTCCTCGGGCTTCTTGATCTGCACCAGGTACATGTCGTGCACCATGCGGCCGTCCTCGCGCACCTTGCCGTTCTGGGCGAAGAAGTCCTCGATGGGCCTGCGCCGCCGCCGTCCACAGCAGGCCATAGCGGCCCGCCGCCGCGCTCAGTCCGCCTGGATGCCGGCCACCTTGACCACCTGGGCCCATTTGCGCAGCTCGCTGCTCAGGCGCTCGCGCATCTGCTGCTGGGTGCCGGGGTCGGCCTCGGCGCCCGCCGTCAGCAGGCGCTGGCGCACGGCGGCATCGCGCAGCGCGGTGTTGAAGTCGGCGTTGATGCGCGCCAGCACGGCGGGCGGCGTGCGGGCCGGCGCAAACAGCGCGGCCCAGGAATAGGCCTCGTACTCGGGCAGGCCCGACTCGGCAATGGTGGGCACCTCGGGCAGCATGGCCGAGCGCTGGCGGCTGGCCACGCCCAGCACCTTGATGCGGCCGGACTTGATGTGCTGCAGCGCGCTGGGCGCATCGGCAAACATCAGCTGCACCTGGCCGCCCAGCAGGTCGTTCATGGCCGGCGCGCTGCCCTTGTAGGGAATGTGCTGCAGCTTGATGCCTGCATGCATGTTGAACAGCTCGCCGGCCAGGTGCGTGCCGCCGCCATTGCCCGAGGAGCCGAAGCTCAGGCCGTTGCCGGACTTGGCCAGCGCGATCAGCTCGCGCACATTGCTGGCGGGCACCGAGGGATGGGCCACCAGGAAGACCGGGAACATGGCCGCAAAGCTCACGGGCGCAAAGTCGCGCTCTATGTCGTAGGTCATCTTCGGCTGCAGCGCCGGGTTCACCGCATGGTGGATGGAGCCCACGAACAGCGTATAGCCGTCAGCAGGCTCCTTGGCCGCAAGGGCCGCACCCACCATGCCGCCGGCGCCCGCGCGGTTGTCCACCAGGTTGGGCTGCTGCCAGATCTCGCCCAGCTTCTGGGTGAAGGCGCGCGCCGTGGTGTCCACGGGACCGCCGGGCGGAAAGGGCACGATGAAGCGCACGGGCCGCGTGGGCCAGGCATCGGCCGCATGGGCCACCCGGGCTGCGGGAAGCAGGCTGCTGGCAGCCAGCGCGCCGCCGGCGGACAGCAGGCGGCGGCGCTGCGACGAAAAGGAAGACGGGCAAGAGGATGGAAAGGAAGACGGGGGCATGGCGAAACTCCGGGCAACGGGCGGCGGCTTGCCGCGCGGCCCATTCTGGGCAAGCCGACCTGCGCCGTGTTTCGCGAATGTGGAAGGCGCGCTTCCAGGGCTCCCAAGCGGTGGAAACCCTGGGAAGCGGTCCACTCCGATGCCGCCTAGTGGCTGATCATCCAGGGCCGCCGCGAGGGCGCGGACTTTGCGCCGTTGGGTGCCGTCACCGTGGCGCTGCGCCGGCCCGATCCGCAGCAGCCGCAGCCTGCCGGGTGCTTGAAGCGCGCATAGCCATGGTCATAGTCGCGCGAGCTGGCGGGCTCGTGGCGCGCGCGCTCGTTGGTGTCCATGGCGCGGCGCGTGCCGTCGGCCATCAGCGCCAGCCGGGGCGCGGCGGCCAGCACGCGCGCGGACGCCGTGCCGCAGCCGGGGCAGGCCGCGGGCTCGTCGCGCAGGCGCAGCGGCCGCAGGGCCTCGAAGCCGCCGCATTGCACGCAGTCATAGTCGTAGGTGGGCATGGGCGGACTCCTTGGCGTCAGCGCAGGTCGGGGGACAGGGGCATGTCGATGCTGCCGTCGAACTGGACGACCGGCCCTGCGGCGTTGGGGTTGATGTCGAAGTCGAAGATGCCCGTGGGCAGCCACAGCGTGGCGCAGGAGTTGGGCACGTCCACCACGCCGCTGATATGGCCCTGCACGGGCGCCGTGCCCAGGATGGAATACGCCTGGGCGCCGCTGTAGCCGAATTTCTTCAGGTATTCGATGGCGTTCAGGCAGGCCTGGCGGTAGGCCACGTTGACATCCAGGTAGTGCTGCCTGCCGCTCTCGTCCACCGAGATGCCCTCGAAGATCAGGTAGTCGTCATAGCGCGGCGTGATGGGGCTGGGCTTGAAGATGGGGTTCTTGATGCCGTACTTGGCCATGCCGCCCTTGATCAGCGAGACCTTCATGTGCACCCAGCCCGCCATCTCGATGGCGCCGCAGAAGGTGATCTCGCCATCGCCCTGGCTGAAGTGCAGGTCGCCCACGCTCAGGCCGGCGCCATCCACATAGACGGGGAAGAACACCTTGGCGCCGCGCGACAGATCCTTGATGTCGCAGTTGCCGCCGTGCTCGCGCGGCGGCACGGTGCGCGCGCCTTCGGCAGCGGCCTTGTCGCGCGCTTCGCCGCGCATCTGGCCCATGTGGGCCGTGCCGGCCGACGGCGGGTTGGCCAGGCCGGGCACGCGGTCGGGGTCGGTGGCGATCAGGGCGCGCTCGCGCTCGTTCCACATCTCCAGCATGGGCCGGTCAGGCAGGCAGCCGATGAGGCCGGGATGGATGAGGCCGGGGAAGTTCACGCCCGGGATATGGCGGGAGCTGGTGAACATGCCCTTGAAGTCCCAGATTGATTTCTGGGCCGAGGGGAAATGGTCGGTCAGGAAGCCGCCGCCATTGTTTTTGGAGAAAAAGCCGTTGAAGCCCCAGAGGCTGTCGGGCTTGGCGCCTATGTCCAGCAGGTCCACCACCAGCAGGTCGCCGGGCTGGGCGCCCTTCACGCCCACGGGGCCGGACAGGTAGTGCACCGTGGTCAGGTCGATGTCGCGCACATCGTCGGCGCTGTCGTTGTTCTTGATGAAGCCGCCGGTCCAGTCGTAGGTCTCCAGGATGAAGTCGTCGCCGGGCTGGACCCAGCAGGCCATGGGAATGTCCGGGTGCCAGCGGTTGTGGACTCTTTCGTTGTCGGTGGGCGGGCGGTTCAGGTCCACCTTGATCAGCGTATCCGTCATGTGCAAAAACCTCCTGGGTGGGTGGGGATCGACAGCGGAGAACGGGCCGGGGTGCGGCGCGCCATTGCCGGCCTTCCTGTGGCGCCACGCTAATGCCAAAGCAGCGGCGCGCCCTCGGTGCGCCGGCAGGCGGCGCAGGGCGGGTATGAAGAAAAGGCCGGGAATGCATAAACACCATAGCAGCCGTGCCCGCCGGCCCGCCTAGGCAGCAACCCTGGGTTGACAGCCGGGCGCCGGCACTGGTGAAGCCACCCTTCCAGATTGGCGAATTGAAGCGGCCCCGCGATGCGGGCATGCTGGCGGACAGCCGCTGCGCCCGCGTGCCGGGTGCAGCGCCAAGAACACCGAGAACGGAGACACCGCCCATGCACCTGAGCGCACAGACCCACTACCAGGCCGAACTCGATGCCGGCCGCTTCTGCATACAGCAGTGCACGCAATGCACGCGCCATGTCTTCACCCCGCGCGAGCTGTGCCCGCACTGCGGTGCCAGCCCGCTGCGCTGGGTGCGCGCCAGCGGCCAGGGCACGGTCTACTCCACCAGCACCGTCGCGCGCAAGAGCGATGCCGGTGGCGACTACAACGTGGCCCTGATCGACCTGGACGAAGGCGTGCGCATGATGGCCCGCGTCGAAGGCATTGCGCCGGCCGACGTGCGCATAGGCCAGCGCGTGAGCGCCCATGTGGCGAGCAAGGACGGACGCGGCCTGGTGCTGTTCCAGCCCGCGCTCGGACAGGCGGCACAGGGATCGCAGGGAGGTGCAGCATGAACACCCGCATCCCCCAATCCACCCTGGACGCCGCCGCCGTGAACCGCCCGCTGCGCGGGCGCGTGGCCATTGCCGGCGCCGCCACCTATGGCTGCGGCGAGGCACCCGGCATGGACGACATGACCCTGCTGGTGCGCGCCGCCCATGCGGCCGTGGCCGATGCGGGCCTGACCATGCAGGACATCGACGGCCTGGCCACCTGCAGCGTCAACGCCAGCATGTGGACCATGCCCGTGATCGAGCACCTGGGCATCAACCCGACCTATGTGGACGGCACGATGATCGGCGGCAGCAGCTTCATCGCCCACCTGCTGCCCGCCATCCGCGCGCTGGAGGCCGGCCAGTGCAAGGCCGTGCTGGTGTGCTACGGCAGCGCCCAGCGCTCGGCCACCTTCGGCCGCAAGGAAGGCCAGGCGGCGCGCCGATTCCTGGACCCGCAGCCCTACGAGTTCCCCTACGAGCCCGTGCTGCCCGTGACCGCCTATGCGCTGGCGGCCGCGCGCCACATGCACGAGTTCGGCACCACGCGCGAGCAACTGGCCGAGGTGGCCGTGGCCGCGCGTGCCTGGGCCCAGCTCAACCCCGAAGCCTTCATGCGCGACCCGCTGACCATCGAGGACGTGCTCTCGGCCCGCCCCATCGCCAGCCCCTTGAGCGTGCGCGACTGCTGCCTGGTGACGGACGGCGCGGGCGCCATCGTGCTGGTGCGCGGCGAGCGCGCCCGCGACCTGCCGCGCCCCCCCGTCTACGTGCTGGGCAATGCCACGGCCATCTGGAACCGCCAGATCTCCTGCATGCCCGACCTCACCACCACGGCCGCTGCGCAGTCCGGCGCCCAGGCCTTCGCCATGGCCGGGCTCACCGCGGCCGACATGGACATGGCCCAGGTCTACGACGCCTTCACCATCAACACCCTGCTGTTCCTGGAGGACCTGGGCTTTTGCGCCAAGGGCGAGGGCGGCGCCTTCGTGTCCAAGGGCGGCATCGCGCCCGGCGGGCGGCTGGCCGTCAACACCAACGGCGGCGGCCTGTCCTGCGTGCACCCGGGCATGTACGGCATCTTTGCGCTGATCGAGGCCGTGCGCCAGCTGCGCGGCGAGGCCGGCCAGCGCCAGCTGGGACGCCACCGCACGGCCGTGGTCCATGGCAATGGCGGCACCCTTTCCAGCCAGTCCACGGCTGTGCTGGGTACGGCCGAAGCGCTTTGATTCCGTAGAGAGAAAGAACACCGCAATGATCCGCGACCAAGAAACCCTCGAAGCCCTGCTGGACAGCGTGCGCCGCTTTGTGCGCGAGCGCCTGGTGCCCGCCGAGAACGAAGTGGCCGAGACCGACGAGATTCCCGAGTCCATCGTGCAGGAGATGCGCAACCTGGGCCTGTTCGGCATGACCATCCCCGAGCAGTTCGGCGGGCTGGAGCTGACCATGGAGGAAGAGGTGCGCGTGCTCTTCGAGCTGTGCCAGACCGCGCCGGCCTTCCGCTCGGTGATCGGCACGACCGTGGGCATAGGCTCGCAGGGCATCCTCATCGACGGCACGCCCGAGCAGCAGGCGGCCTGGCTGCCCAAGCTGGCCACGGGCGAGATCATGGCCTCGTTCGCGCTGACCGAGCCCGAGGCGGGCTCGGACGCGGCCTCGCTGCGCACCACCGCCATCAGGGACGGGGACCACTACGTGGTCAACGGCAACAAGCGCTTCATCACCAATGCGCCGCATGCGGGCATGTTCACGCTGATGGCACGCACCGACCCGGCCAACAAGGGCGCGGGCGGCGTCTCGGCCTTCATCGTCGATGCGAAGTCGCCGGGCATCAGCTTCGGCAAGAACGACGTGAAGATGGGCCAGAAGGGCGCGCACACCTGCGACGTGTTCTTCGACAACGTGCGCGTGCCGGCGACCAACCTCATCGGCCTGAAGGAAGGCCAGGGCTTCAAGACCGCCATGAAGGTGCTGGACAAGGGCCGCATCCACATCGCGGCCGTGAGCGTGGGCGTGGCGCAGCGCATCCTGCGCGACGCGCTGAAATATGCGCTGGAGCGCAAGCAGTTCGGCCAGCCCATCTGCGAGTTCCAGCTGGTGCAGGCCATGCTGGCCGACAGCCAGGCCGAGCTGTATGCGGCCGAGTGCATGGTGATCGACGCCGCGCGCCGCCGCGACGAGGGCCGCAACGTCTCCACCGAGGCCTCGTGCTGCAAGATGTTCGCCACCGAGATGGTGGGCCGCGTGGCCGACCGCGCCGTGCAGATCCTGGGCGGCTCGGGCTACCTGGCCGAGTTCGGCATCGAGCGCTTCTACCGCGACGTGCGGCTGTTCCGCCTGTACGAAGGCACGACCCAGATCCAGCAGGTCATCATCGCGCGCAACATGGTGCGCGAGGCGCGCGCCGCATGAGCCGCATGAGCCGTATGAGTGCACCGCCCCCCGACCGCAATGCCTTCATGCGGCTGATCGGCGCCTCGCAGGTGCCCGCGCCGCCCGGCAAGGTCCATGTGCGCCTGCCCCACATGCGCGAGGAACTGCTCAACCAGCTGCCCGCCGCGCACGGCGGTGTGCTCATGACGCTGCTGGACTCCGTGATGTCGCGCGCCGCGGGCGAGCTGCCCGGTGCGCCATCGCAGACCGCCGTGACGGTGGAGATGAGCAGCCGCTTCCACCGCCCGGGCAAGGGCGCGCTGCTGGCCGAAGGCTGGGTGGTGCATGCCAGCCGCAGCCTGTGCAGCTGCGCGGCGCAGTTGCTCGATGAAGACGGAAAGCTGGTGGCCACGGCCACCGGCACTTTCAAGTACTGGCTGGCACCGACCACGCTGGACCGGGGCACGGCCCAGGCCGACTGAACGGGCAGCGGTCGGCGGGCTGCTGTTGGCCGGCGGCTACTCCAGCGTGAGCCGGCCCTGTGCGTCGGCCACCAGCAGCTCCACCAGCTCCTGGGCGAAGGACGGCAGGGCCTCCAGGCTGCGCACGCAGATCTGCATCTCGCGCACCGACCAGGCATCGGACAGCGGCACGATGGCGATGTCCATGGAATGCGCATGGCGGCTGGCGGCCGACTCGGGCAGCACGCCCACGCCCACGCCGGACTCGATCATGCGGCAGGCCGTCTCGAAGTTGCCCACCTGGATGCGCTGCTTGATGGGCCGGTGCAGCTGGTCGCTGGCCTGGCGCAGGAAGGCATGGATGGCGCTGGATTCGTGCAGGCCCACATGGTCCAGGTCCAGCGTGTCGGCAAAGGCCATCTGCATCTCGCCGTCGAGCGCATGGCCGCGCGGCACCACCAGCACCAGGCGGTCGCGGCGGTAGGGCAGGGTCTCCAGGTTCTCGGTGCGCACCAGGCCGGCGACGATGCCGATGTCGGTCTGCCCCTCGGTCACGGCACGCACGATGTCATGCGACAGGCGCTCGCGCAGGTCGATGTTCACGTCGGGATTGCGGCGCAGGTAATGGCGCAGCACGGGCGGCAGGAACTCGCCCAGCGAGGTGGTGTTGGCAAACACCCGCACATGGCCCTTGATGCCGCGCACGTACTCCTGCATGTCGCCGCGCAGGTGCTCGATCTGGCCCAGCACCATGCGCGCATGGGTGACGAAGGCCTGGCCCGGCGGCGTCAGCGTCACGCCCTGGCTGGTGCGGTACAGCAGCTTGGTGCCGATGCTCTCTTCCAGGTTCTTGATGCGGGTGCTGGCCGCCGGCAGGGAGATGAAGGAAAGTTCCGCGCCACGCGTCATGCTGTTGGCGTCGGCGATGTGCACCATAAGGCGCAGATCCACAAGATCGAAATGCATGGCCATCCGGCATTGTAGAAAGCCGCAGGCTGCGGCACTGAGCCGCGCGCGTCAGTACAAACCGCAGTGCCGGCCCGTGCGCGAACGCGCGCTTTCACAAATGCGAAGCCGCAGCAGGCCCGCGCGCCGTAGCATGGGCCCATCTGCCCGGGATAGCCGCCTCAGCCCATGAACCACACAGAAACCCCCTCCCCCAGCCCCATCAACAACACGGCCACCCAGACCGCAGGAGCGCTGGGCCATCTGCGCGTGCTCGACCTCTCGCGCGTGCTGGCCGGCCCCTGGTGCACCCAGAACCTGGCCGACATGGGGGCCGACGTGATCAAGATCGAAAAGCCCGGCGAGGGCGACGACACGCGCCACTGGGGCCCGCCCTTCTTTCCCGATGCGCAAGGCAATCCCTCGGACAACGCCGTGTACTTCGCGGCCTGCAACCGCAACAAGCGATCGGTCACCGTGGACATGGCCACGGCCGAGGGCCAGCAGCTGATCCGCGAGCTGGCCATGCAAAGCGATGTGGTGGTGGAGAACTTCAAGACCGGAGGCCTCAAGCGCTACGGCCTGGACTACGCCTCGCTGAGCGCGCTGAACCCGCGCCTGATCTACTGCTCGGTCACGGGCTTCGGACAGACCGGGCCCTATGCGCCGCGCGCCGGCTACGACCTGCTGGTGCAGGCCATGAGCGGCCTCATGAGCATCACGGGCCGCGCCGACAGCGAGCCCGGCGGCGGCCCGCTGCGCGTGGGCGTGGCCGTGATCGACCTGTTCACCGGCATGTATGCGACCACGGCCATCCTGGGCGCCGTGGAGGCGCGCCACCACACGGGGCGGGGCCAGCACATCGACATGGCCTTGCTGGACGTGGCGATGGCCGTGCTGGCCAACCAGGGCGCGGGCTTCCTGAACACCGGCCATGTGCCGGGCCGCCAGGGCAACACCCACCCCAGCGTCGTGCCCTACCAGGACTTCCCCACGGCCGACGGCCGCATGCTGCTGGCCATCGGCAACGACGGCCAGTTCGCGCGCTTTTGCGGGGCGGCCGGCGTGGACTGGGCGCGCGACGAGCGCTTTGCCACCAATGCCGGCCGCGTCATCCACCGCGACGCGCTGATCCCGCTGATGTCCGATCTCACGCGCGGCCGGCCCACGGCCGAGTGGATCGCGCTGCTGGAGGACAAGGCCGTGCCCTGCGGCCCCATCAACCACATCGGCCAGGCCTTCGACGATGCGCAGGTGCGCGCGCGCGGCCTGCGCGTGGAGCAGGAGCGCTATCCGGGCGCCACGCCGCCTGCGGGCGAGACCATCAACCGCGTGGTGACCACGGCCAGCCCGCTGCGCCTGTCGGACACGCCCACCACGCTGCGCCATGCGCCGCCCGCCCTGGGCCAGCACACGGACGAGGTGCTGCGCGAGCGCCTGGGCCTGGATGCGCAGCAGCTGCAGGCCCTGCGCGTCAAGGGCGTGGTCTGAGCGACTGGCGACAGGCCCAGGGCGCCTTGGTGCGCTGAAGTTTCCGATGCCTTGAAACCGGCCGTCCGCAGACGCGGATGGCTGGGCTGCGGGCCTGCAAACGGCTTTTAGGACACGTCCTATCCAAAATCAGATGGCGGGCATCCTCATCCTCAGACGGTGCGGAAATAATTCCCACCACAGATGCAGATAGCCACTTTTTCCCTGTCCGAAGTCCCTAGGACAACTACCCGCAATGCCCGCCCCCAGCGCGCGGCAGCCGCCGCCGAACGCCTGGCTGCAGCGGGTATCCGCTTGCCAAACGGTGCAGGCGGATGGTTCGCAATCCCCTGCATCTTCCCCGCCGCTGCGGCATGCCCGCGAAGCGCCCGCCGCAGCGCAGGCGCACGGACAGGGCCTGCGCCATGAGGCCCCGCATCAAGGGCCGCATCTGCCGGACCTCGGGCTGGTTCCCCCCCTGAGCGGGCACTGCGGCCCTCGTTTTCTCTTTCGCTGATACCCGTTCCACCTTGCTCTGCACGGCAGGCAAGGTGCGCCCTGCTGCACGCCTTTTTTCCCCCTTGCCGTTCAAGGGACACGCCTACAGGACTTCGCCATGCAAGCCTTTCGCAATCTCAAGATCTCCTCCAAGCTGCTGCTGGCCTTCGTGGCCGTCCTGGCGCTGACCACCTTCGTGGGCCTCTATGCCGTGCTGCAACTCAGCCGGATCAACCAGGCGTCCATCGATATCGCCACCCGCTGGATGCCTTCATCACGCATGTTGCTCGACATCCGCGCCACCACGGCCCGCTACCGCGTCAACGAGCTGCAGTACCTGATATCCACCAGCGAGCAGGACATCGGTGCCTTCGACAGGATCATGGGCGAGCTGTGGAAGAAGACCCAGACCAGCTACGACAACTACGCCAGCTTCATCGGCTCCGCGCCGGAGAAGGCCGCCTACGACGAACTGGGCCGGCTGCGCAACGAGTACGCCAAGGAGCACGCCATGGTCATGGCCCTGGCGCGCAATGGCCGCAAGGACGAAGCCCTGGTGCTGGCCCAGGGCGAATCGCTGGAGCTGAGCCGACGCCTGTATGACCAGATCGACCGCATGGTGCAGATCGACCACGAAGGCGGACAGCTGGCCAACGACCACGCCAATGCCCTCTACCGCAGCGCACGCATCTGGGTGGTCGGCCTGCTGGGAGCCAGCATTTTGCTGGGGCTGGCCCTGGCGCTCACGCTGGCGCGCATCGTGGCGCGTCCGCTGAACGAGGCCCTGGGCGTGGCCCAGGCCGTGGCCGAAGGCGACCTGACGCGCCGCATCCAGGCCACCACCACCGACGAAACAGGCCAGCTGCTGCACGCACTGCACCGCATGGACCAGAGCCTCATCCACATCGTCCGGCAGGTGCGCAATGGCACGGACTCGATCGCCACGGCCTCCTGCCAGATCGCCTCGGGCAACAACGATCTATCGGTGCGCACCGAGCACCAGGCCAGCTCGCTGGAAGAAACCGCTGCCTCCATGGAGCAGCTCACCGTCACGGTGCGTCAGAACACCGACAACGCGCGCCAGGCCAACCAGCTGGCGGCCTCGGCCTCGGCCGTCGCCCAGCAAGGCGGCGAGGTGGTCTCCCAGGTGGTGGACACCATGGGCGCCATCCATGCCTCCTCGCGCAAGATCGCCGACATCATCGGCGTGATCGACGCCATCGCCTTTCAGACCAACATCCTCGCGCTCAACGCGGCTGTGGAAGCGGCCCGCGCGGGCGAGCAGGGCCGTGGGTTTGCCGTGGTTGCTGCCGAAGTGCGCGCCCTGGCGCGGCGCTGCGCCGATGCGGCCAAGGAGATCAAGCTGCTCATCGAGGACTCCAACGGCAAGGTCAGCACCGGATCGGCCCTGGTGGCGCAGGCCGGCCAGACCATGCAGAACATCGTCAGCAGCGTGCGCAACGTGACCGACATCATGGGAGAGATCACGGCCGCCAGCGTCGAGCAGACGGCGGGCCTGGAGCAGATCAACCAGGCCATCTCGCAGATGGACCAAGTCACCCAGCAGAACGCCGCCCTGGTCGAGGAAGCCGCCGCCGCCGCCCAGTCCCTGCAGGAGCAGGCCTATGGCCTGCAGCAGGCGGTGAGCGTCTTCAAGCTGGAGCAAGGCCTGGAACTCACCGCCCTGCCCGCCACCCCTCAGCCCATGCCGGCTCCAGGCCTGGCCAGGATCACCAGCGCTGCCCAGTCAGGCCGCTGGGAAGCGCATTGATCAGAAGGAATGGGCCATGCCCACGCCGAAAGCGGTGCGCGAGCTCTGGTTCTCGTAGCGCTGGTGTCCCAGGCTGGTGTAGAGCATGGTGCGCTTGGACAGCGCGTACTCGGCGCCCAGCGACAGCATGTTGTTGGTATCGCGGTCCAGGCGCTGGCGTGCATAGCTGGCCTTGAGCGTGGTCGCCCCGATGCCGTAGGTGGCGCCCAGCGAGACCATGCGCGACTTGTCGGGCCCCGTGCCGGGCGTGCCCGACTTGCTGCGGTCATAGGCCAGCATCACCGCTGCCGTGCCGATGCGGTACTTGCCGCCCATGTACAGGTCGGTGTCGCCGCTGCCGTTGCGCTCGTGCGCCAGCATGGCCGCCACCGCGCCCTGGTCGTAGTTGACCGACACCGAGCGCGCACGGCCCTGGCGGCCCGGCGCCTCGGTGCGCTCGGGCGAGGCGCTCAGGTGCAGCGAAAAGCCGCCGAACTTGGGCGAGTCGTAGAACACGCCGTTGGACATGCGGCCGTACTCGGGCGAGCCGTTGTTGCTGGCGCGGTCGGTCGGCGTCAGGTAGTGGGCCATGTGCCAGGCCGGCGAGGCGATGCGGTTGAAGTTGCCCCAGGGATCAAACTGCCACTCCTGGCTCCACATGGCGCTGAGCGCGCGGCCCAGGCGCAGATGGCCCCAGCTGCCCTGCAGGCCCACGGTGGACTCGTCATGCCAGAAGGGCTTCTTCGGATAGTCCTCGGTCAGGCCCGTGTCCAGGTCGAAACGCGTGCTCAGCCGGAAGGTGGCCTTCAGGCCACCGCCCAGGTCCTCGAAACCGGCAATCGCCAGGTTGCTGCGCTGAATCGTGCCCAGCTTGCTGGTCTTGTCGAAATCCCGGAACACGCCAGCGTCGAGATAACCGCTGATGGTGACGTTGGAGCCTGTGGCAGATGACTGGGCAGCCACCGGCAGGGCAGCCGCAACGGCGAGAGAAGCAAGGGTCAAGCGGGAGGTACAACGCATCCTGAACGGGTTCCTGGAAATGAAAGATGGCACAACACCGGCGCGGCCCGGGGGCATGCGCAAACGGCGACGGGGGTTGCCACGACAGAGGTGGCTGGAAGGTGCGCGGCGGGCTGGTGGCTTGCAGCGACTTGGAGGCAGCCAGGATGCAGATCGCAGCATGATCGCTGCACATTCATTGCACATCCCGGCCAAAGACGTCATCCGCGCAGATGGCGAACGACAGCCGGCATTATGAAAGCTGGGGCCGGCGATGACCACGCCACCGTCAGGCCCGGTCAGTTTCGTAGCGTGGCGGCCCCGGGCCGGGGCCAGGTCGTCAGCGGCTGCGCTCGGTGCGCGACACGTCCCAGAGACGGTTCATCTCGCTGCAAAAAGGCTGGGCGCAGGGCGCGCGGCCCTCGTACTGGCAGCCTTCGGTGGTGCAGAAATGCGACTGGTGCTCGAAGGCGCGGCGCTCGCGCGGCAAGGCGCCCGAGGCCTGGGCCGCCGCCATGTGCAGCCAGGGATCGTTGCGCTGCTGCAGCATCTGCTGCACCTCCTGCGCAAGCGCAGGCGACAGCGAAGCCACCGAGGCCAGGCCGGCCGGCGACGCCATGGCGCCGCCCGGCTGGCGCAGCGGCTGCAGCTCCAGCAGCAGCAGGGCGCTGGTGCGCAGCGCATCGGCGCCACGCGGCTGCACCACCACGGCCACCGGCCCCGAGGCCAGGGACTGCAGCGAGGCATCCAGCGGCAGGCGCAGGCCCGGCTCCGTGGCCTGGGCACCCGCCAAGGGCAGCGCAGCGCCCGCAGGCAGGGCCGCCGCCGCCGTGAAAGGGGCCGCACCCGGCGCGGAAGCCGATGCGGCCGCCAGCGCCATGGCCGCGCCCTGCGCCTGGGCCCAGGCCTGGGGCACCTGCAGGCTCAGCGTGAAGCCGCGCTCGCCCTGGGGCGTCAGCAGCGTGCCCTGCTGCACCCACCAGCTTTGCAGCGCGGGCAGGGTCTGGGTTGGGCCGCCTGCAACACCTCCAGGCGCGCTGGCACCGGCCTGCGGCGCCAGCCCCGATCCGGCCAGCAGCGCATCCACCACCTTGGCCTTGGCGGCTGCCACGGCCAGCGTCACTGCGGCAGCAGAGGGCTGCAGGGAGGCTGCGGCCTGCAGTGCAGACGAGGAAGACGCCGCCTGCGGCGCAGCGCCGGCCTGGGCAGAGGCCGATGTCCCCGTCTGCGGACTCTGGGATGGCTGCGCTTGCCCTCCGGCCGGCGCTGTACCTGCCGCTGCACCAGCTGTCGTGCCGGCGGCCAGCGCCTGCAGCAAGGCCGCCGAACCCGGCTGGGCTGCCAGCAGCTGCAGGGCCTGGCCCTGCTGGGCACCTACCTGGGCCAGCAAGGCCTCCAGCAGCCGGCCCAGCGCCTCGGACACGCCGCTGGCCGGCCACTGCGGCGCGGGCGCGCCGGGGCTGGACTGGACCTGGCGCGCCAGCTGGGCCACCAATTGCTCGAAGGCCTGCAGGCGCAGGCTTTGCAGCATCTCGGGCGACCAGCGCACGGCCGTGGCCGATGGCGGCGTGACGGGAATGGCGGGTGAGGCGGGTGAGGCGGATGACGCGGGGGAAGCGGATGACGCGGGCGAAGCCGGCGCCACCGCAGCGGACGGAGCCTGTGGCCCCACCGGCGCGCCAGCGGCCGGGCCAGGCACAGGCGCCGCCACTGGCAGCGGCAGCCCTGCGGCTGGGGACGGAACGGGCGGCAGCGGCGAACTCATGTCAGAGGCTCCGCCCGGGCCATCAGGCCGATTCCGGGTAGAACAGGCGGCGCGTGGGCGTGCTGCCCACGGCCTTGGCGATGGCACCGATGTGGTCCGGCGTGGTGCCGCAGCAGCCGCCCACGATGTTGACCAGGCCTTCGGACGCGAATTCGTGCACCAGGCGGCTGGTGACTTCGGGCGTTTCGTCGAAGCCCGTGTCGCTCATGGGATTGGGCAGGCCGGCGTTGGGGTAGCAGCTGATGAAGGTCTCGGGCGCGGCCTTGTTCAGTTCCTGGACGTAGGGGCGCATCAGCGCCGCGCCCAGCGCGCAGTTCAGGCCGATGGACAGCGGGTTGGCATGGCGCACGCTGTGCCAGAAGGCCGTCACCGTCTGGCCCGACAGGATGCGGCCCGAGGCATCGGTCACCGTGCCGCTGATCATGATGGGCAGGCATTCGCCGCTTTGCTCGAAGGCCTCGTCCACCGCGAACAGCGCGGCCTTGGCGTTGAGCGTGTCGAAGATGGTCTCGACCAGGATGACGTCGGCGCCGCCCTCGATCAGCGCCAGCGTCTGCTCCAGGTAGGCCTGGCGCAGCTGCTCGAAATTCACGTTGCGCGCGCCCGGATCGTTCACGTCGGGGCTGATGCTGGCCGTCTTGGGCGTGGGGCCCAGGGCACCGGCTACGTAGCGCGGATGGCCGGGCGTGCTGTACTTGTCGCAGGCCGCGCGGGCCAGCTGGGCGCTCTTGAGATTCATCTCGCGCGCCAGATCGGCCATGTGGTAGTCGTCCTGCGCAATCGTGGTCGCGCCGAAGGTATTGGTCTCGATCAGGTCGGCGCCGGCGGCCAGGTACTTGTCGTGGATGTCGCGGATCACGTCGGGGCGGGTGAGCGACAGCAGCTCGTTGTTGCCCTTGACGTCATGCGGGAAGTCCTTGAAGCGGTCGCCCACGCTGCCGGGGCCCGTGTAGCCCTGGCCCCGGTACTGGGCCTCTCCCAGCTTGAAGCGCTGGATCATGGTGCCCATGGCGCCGTCAAGAATGACGAGGCGCTTGGCAAGGATGGCGGGAAGCTCTTTGGCGCGGGTGTACTGGGGCAGGCTCATGGGCAGCGATTGTAGGAACTCCGGGGCGGCCGTGCCGGGCACGAGGATTCCCCCAGAAAAACTGTCTGCGCCCCAAACAAGAGGCGCGACCTATGAAACTAGCGCACCCCCACGCCAGAGACACCGAGGAAGGGCCTATGCCGGCCGCGCCGCCCCGCACCGAGGGTGTCGTCCCCCTCCCGCGTAGCGAGAGAGGGGGAAGCGGCGCAGCCGCTCAGGGGGTGCTAACCATTTCAGGTGCAGACAGAGACGACTTGCGCCGGCTGGCGGCTCAGGCTCACATACACATGGCCCACGCCGCTGTCGAAATATGCGGCCTCGTGGCGGCCCAGTTCCACCGATTCGCCGTTCTCGAACAGGATGCGCACCCGGCCCGAGAGCACCATCACGAACTCCTGGCCCGCATGGCGGATGGTTTCGGAGAATTCGCCGGCCTCGCGCGCATTGATCACGGCCACCAGGGGCTGCATCTTCTTGCCCGGGAAGGCGCCGCACAGCACGCTGTAGAGGTACTGGTCGGTCTCGTAGCGCTGCACGTCCTCGAAGCAGTCCTTGACCACGGTGGGCGTGTCGCCGGCCGCCTGCTGGGCGTCCCCGACCATGAACAGCCGTGTCATGTCGATGTCCAGCGCGTTGCCCAGCATGAGCACCTTCTCGTAACTCAGCGCGATCTGGCCGCGCTCGGCCTTGGAGATGGTGGACACGGCCAGCCCGCTGCTTTCGGCCACCTGCTGCAGCGTCAGGCCGCGCTCCTTGCGCGCCTTGCGCAGCTTGGCGCCCACTTCGTGCTTGCCCGCAGGCATGGCGGCGGCCGTGCGGGCGCCCGGCAGCACGGCGGCGAGGACCTGGTCCGGCGTGGGGAGAGTGCTGGACCTGGGGCTGGACCTGGGGCTGGATCTGGTGCGGGGGCTGGGCATGAAGCGGGCGATCGGGGCTGGCGACCGCCCGATTCTAGGGTCAGGCCCGGCCGTCAGGCGCCGCGCAGGCCGGCCCCGGGCGCCTGCCTGCGGCCCATGCGCAGCCAGCCCACCAGCGCGCAGGCCATGAGGGCGAAGCCGATGTAGCCATAGACCGGGTAGACCATGCCCACCAGCGTGATGAAGCCCGCGAAGCTGCCGCCCAGGGCCAGCACGCCCGCCACGCCCGTGCCCCAGCGAAAACGCGGCGTGCCGGCCGGCAGGATGCGGGCCACGAAGGCATAGAGCATGCCCACGGCCGTGTTGAGGATCATGCCGAAGATGACCAGCGACATCAGGTGCCCCAGCCAGGGCGAGATCTGCGTGGCCAGCGACAGCATGGGCATGGACAGGCCGCCCAGCGTGTCCATGCGCCAGTACATCGCGGCCGCGATCATCAGCATCAGCAGGCCCAGCAGCAGCCCGCCCGCCACGCCGCCCCACAGCGCCACGCGGCGCGAGCTGGCCTGCCCGTCCATGATCACCAGGAAGGGCATGCCCGCCACCACGTTGTAGGAGACATAGAGCAGCGCCGCCACCAGCCAGTGGCCGGCGCCCCGGGGCTGGGAGGCGGCGGCGGCTTCCAGCGCGGCCATGTCGCCGTGGGGGGTCAGCAGCACGTAGCCGGCGACCACCACGGTCATGAACACCAGCAGCGGCGTGACGGCGCCGATGAAGGCGATCACCCGGCCCACGTCCAGGCAGACGATGAGCACCGTGGCGACGGTGGCCAGCACGCTGCCCCAGACCTCGGGCAGGCCCAGCCACTGGTGCAGCAGCGAGCCCGCGCCCGCCAGCATGACCACGGTGATGGCAAACAGGAAGAAGGTGATCAGCACATCGAACACCATGCCCACATGCCGGCCCAGCAGGGCCTGCACCACCTCCTTGTGCGAGCCGGCCTGCAGGCGCTGGCCCATGGTGGAGAACGCCATGGACAGGAAGACGAAGGCCAGGGCCGCCACCAGGCAGCCCGCCAGGCCGATGGCGCCAAAGCCCGCGAAGAACTGCAATATCTCCTGCCCCGAGGCGAAGCCCGCCCCGACGATGACGCCGACGAAGGCGCCGGCAATCCTGCTCACTTCCTTGAATGCACCCATGCCTGTCTCCTTGGATTGTTGTGTGTTGCGGGGGCTGAAAAGGTGAAAAAGCGATGACGGGTCAGGCCGCGAAGCGCGCCGGACTCAGCCGCAGGGCATCGACGCCTTGGGCCAGCAGCTCGGCGGGCAGCGGCTCGCGCATCAGCAGCGCGGCCGCGGCGGCCGAGGCGCCGGCCGCCGTCTGTATGCCGTAGCCGCCCTGCCCGGCCAGCCAGAAAAAGCCCTCGCGCTGCGCATCCCAGCCGATCACGAAGTCGTCGTCGGGCGCAAAGCTGCGCAGCCCGGCCCAGACATGGCGCGGCCGGCGTATGCGCAGGCGGGTCAGTGTCTCGATGCGGTCTATGCCCATGGCCACGTCCAGTTCCTCGGCCACCACGTCGTGCGGCGGCACGGGATCGGCATTGGCGGGCGAGCCCAGCAGCTGGCCCGCATCGGGCTTGAAGTAGAAGCTCTCGTCCACGCCGATCACGGCAGGCCAGCCGTGGATGTCCTCGCCCTCGGGTGCGGCAAACGTGAAGGCCGAGCGGCGCCGGGGCTCGATGCCCAGCGGCCGCGCGCCGCACAGCCGGGCCACGGCATCGGCCCAGGCGCCTGCGGCATTGACCACGGCGCGGGCGCGGACCTGTGACCCGTCCTGCAGCACCAGGGTCCACAGGCCCTGGCCATCACCATCCACCTCACGCTCGGCGCCTGACAATTCGGCGCCGCAGCGCAGCCGCGCACCGGCACGCGCCATGCCGCGCAGAAAGCCCTGGTGCAGTTCGGCCACGTCGATGTCCATGGCGTCCAGGTCATGCACGGCGCCCACGAGCAGGCTCTCCTGCAGGCAGGGCACCAGGGCGCAGGCCTGGCGCGCGTCGATGCGCTCGGCGCGCAGGCCGTCGCGGCGGTACATGGCCAGGGCCTCGTCCAGCTGGGGTTCCTGGCCGGCCGTTCCTATGTAGAGCACGCTGCGCGGCTGCAGCAGCGCGTGCTCGCAAAAACCTTCGGGCGGCGCGCTGTAGAAGCCACGGCTGGCGCGTGTCAGCGCGCGTATCTGCGCGGTGCCGTAGCTCTCCATGAACATGGCGGCAGAGCGGCCCGTGGCGTGGTATCCGGGCTGCGGCTCGCGTTCCAGCACCACCACCGAGGCGCCCGCACCGGCCAGCCGCCAGGCCACCGAGGCACCGGCCATGCCGCCGCCGATCACGGCGAAATCCAGAACCTGGCTTTCCATCATCCATCGCTCCATTTTTTTCCAATGAGAAAATTATCCGATAAGAAAAAAATGAAGCAAGCCCCTGGTCCTCGTGGTTTTCACCGGGGGCGCCGGACAAGAAAAAAGGGACGGCGCCTGGCCGTCCCTTGTGGCAATGCGCGCCGCACGCTCAGGCCGGCGGCAGCTTTCCGTCCCAGCCACCGGCCAGGGCCTGGTACAGCGCCACGGCGGCGCGCAGGCCGCGCGCACGGCTGTCGGCGGCCGCGTCCTGGGCCGCATACAGGTCGCGCTGCGCATCCAGCACTTCGTACAGGCCCACGCTGCCCAGCTGGTAGCGGCGCTGCGCCAGTTGCTCGGCACGCTGGCGCTGCTCGGCGGCCTGCGCCAGGTGGGCGTCTTCGCTGCGCGTGCGCTGCAGGCGCACCAGGGCGTTCTCCGTGTCCTCCAGCGCCAGCAGCACGGTCTGCTGGTACTGGGCCAGCGCGGCCTGGGCGCCGGCCTCGCTGGCCGCGATGCGCGCCCGCACGCGGCCCACGTCGAGAAAGGACCAGTCCACGCCCAGGAACACGCTGCTGCGGGCGCTGGCGCCCTCGAACAGCGCGCCGCCATGCAGCGCCGTGCTGCCCAGCAGGCCGCCCAGCGACAGGCGCGGGAACAGGTCGGCCGTGGCCACGCCGATGCGTGCCGTGGCCGCATGCAGCCGCGCCTCGGCCACGGCCACGTCCGGGCGCCGGCGCAGCAGGCCGGCCGGCGTGCCGGGGTCGATGGCCGGCGGCAGCTGCGGCAGGGCGGCAGGCGCATCCAGCGCGGCAATCAGCGCCTCGGGCACCTGGCCCGTGAGCACGGCCAGCCGGTGCTGCGCCATGGCGATCTGCGCCTGCAGCGCGGGAATGCGCGAGCGCGTGGCCTCCAGCTGGGCCTGGGCGCGCGCCAGGTCGAACTCGGTGCCGCTGCCGTGCGCCAGGCGCAGCTGCACCAGGCGCAGCGTGTCCTGCTGGTTGGCCGCATTGGCCTGCGCCAAGGCCAGGCGCTGCTGCCAGCCGCGCAGGTCGGCGTAGCTGCCCGCCACCTGGGCCGCAATGGCCACCTGCAGGGCCGCCAGGTCGGCCGCATCGGCGCGCAGGTCGGCATGCCGCGCCTCGATGCTGCGCCGCACGCGGCCGAACACGTCGATCTCCCAGCTGGCGGCCAATCCGGCCGTGTAGCTGCGCTGGCTGCGCGGGCCATAGAAGGCCTCGCTCTCGCTGAGCTTTTGCTGCGTGGCCCGGCCCGACATCGTGACCGTGGGCAGCTGGTCGAAGCGGCTTTCGCGCAGCAGCGCCTGGGCACCGTCCAGCCGCGCCAGCGCCACCTGCAGGTCCTGGTTGTCGCCCAGCGCGCGCTCCACCAGCTGCGTCAGCTGCGGGTCCTGGAACTGGCGCCAGAAGGCGGCATCGGGCTCGGCCTGGGGGGTGGCCGGTGCAGGCTCGGCCCGCGCGAACTGCGCTGCGGCCCGCGGCGCCGCAGGCGCCTTGAAGTCGGGGCCGACCGCGCAGCCGCCCACCAGGGCGGCGGATGCCAGCGCCAGCGCGTGGCGGCTCAGGGACTTGCGTATCTCAGGCATGTGGGGACTCCAGGGAGGCGGGCTGGGCAGGCCCGGTGGAATGCGCAGGCGCATGCCCCGTCAGCGCGCGGCCCGAAAGCCGGCGCAGCGTGACGTAGAACACCGGCGTGAGGAACAGGCCGAACAGGGTCACGCCCAGCATTCCCGAGAACACGGTCACGCCCGTGGCCGCGCGCACCTCGCTGCCCGCGCCGCCACCGATGAGCAAAGGCACGGCCCCCGCGATGAAGGCGATCGAGGTCATGACGATGGGCCGCAGCCGCAGGCGGCAGGCCTGCAGCGCGGCATCGACGATGCCCACGCCGCGCAGCTCCAGCTCGCGTGCGAATTCCACGATCAGGATGGCGTTCTTGCAGGCCAGCCCCATCAGCACAACCAGGCCCACCTGCACGAAGACGTTGTTGTCCCCCCCGGCCAGCCAGACGCCGAACAGCGCCGCGCAGATGCACACGGGCACGATGAGGATCACGGCCAGCGGCAGCGTCCAGCTTTCGTAGAGCGCGGCCAGCACCAGGAAGACCAGCATCACGGCAATGGCGAAGACCACGGCCGCGGCGTTGCTCTGCTCCACCTGCTGGTAGCTCAGGTCGGTCCAGGCCAGCTCGATGCCGCGCGGCAGCGTGCGCTGCGCGATCTCCTGGAGCTTGGCCAGCACCTCGCCCGAGGACAGCACGCGCGGGTCGGAGTCGCCGATCAGATCGGCCGCCGGGAAGCCGTTGTAGCGCAGCACCGGGTCGGGGCCGAAGCTGGGCACCACGGTGACCATGGAGCCTATGGGCACCATCTCGCCGCGCGCATTGCGCGTGCGCAGACTGGCGATGTCCTCCACGGTCTGGCGGTGGTCCGCGTCGGCCTGCAGCATCACGCGCCAGACACGGCCGAAGGCGTTGAAGTCGTTGACGTAGACCGATCCCAGGTAGGCCTGCAGCGTCTGGAACAGGTCGGTCAGCGCCACGCCCTGGGCCTTGGCCTTGGTGCGGTCCACCTTGACTTCCAGCTGCGGGATGTTGGACTGGTAGCTGCTGACCGGGTAGGTCATGCCCGGCGTTTTGGCGATCTCGGCCTGGAAGGCCTGCAGCGCCTGCTGCAGCGCCGCGTAGCCCAGGCCCGCGCGGTCCTGCAGGAACAGCGAGTAGCCCGAGCCGTTGCCCAGGCCCTGGATGGGCGGGGGCATCAGCGCATAGGCGAAGCCGCCCTCGATCTGGGAGAACTTGGCGCCCAGCTCGGCATTGATGGCCTCGGCGCTGCGCGTGCGCTCGCCGAAGGGCTTGAGCATGATGTAGGCGCTGGTCAGGTTGGGCGTGGTCGTGGACTGCAGCGCGTTGAAGCCCGCGAAGGCGGCGACCATGTCCACGCCTTCCACGCTTTTGGCGGCATCGACCATCTGGCGCGTGACCGTATCCGTGCGGTTCAGCGAAGCCCCCTCGGGCAGCTTGGCGCCGCCGAACAGGTACAGCTTGTCCTGCAGCGGGATGAAGCCGCCCGGCACGGCCTGGAACAGCACGGCCGTGCCCGCCAGCAGCGCCGCATAGACCGCGAACACCAGGCCCCGGCGGCGCAGCGAATGCCCCACCGAGTTCTGGTAGCCGTGGGCGCTGCGGTCGAAGAAGCGGTTGAAGGGCCGGAAGAGCCAGCCCAGGCTGCGGTCCAGCCCGCGCGCCAGCGGATCGCGCGGCGCGCCGCGCGGCTGCAGCAGCTTGGCCGCCAGCGCGGGCGACAGCGTCAGCGAGTTGATGGCCGAGATCACCGTGGAGATGGCAATCGTCACGGCGAACTGCTTGTAGAACTGACCCGTCACGCCGCTGAGAAAGGCCATGGGCACGAAGACCGCGCACAGCACCAGGGCGATGGCGATGATGGGGCCCGAGACCTCCTTCATCGCCAGGTGGGCCGCCTCCAGGGGCGTGTGCCCTTCCTCGATATAGCGCTCCACGTTCTCCACCACGACGATGGCGTCGTCCACCACGATGCCGATGGCCAGCACCAGGCCGAACAGGGTCAGCGTGTTGATGGAGTAACCCAGCAGGTACAGCCCCGCGAAGGTGCCGACGATGGACACGGGCACGGCCAGCAGCGGAATGATGGAGGCGCGCCAGGTCTGCAGGAAGACGATGACCACCAGCACCACGAGGATGACGGCCTCGATCAGCGTGCTCTGCACCGCCTTGATGGAGTCGCGCACGAAGACCGTGGGGTCCCAGACCGTCTCGAAGGCCACGCCCTCGGGCAGGTCCTGCGAGAGCTTGTCCATGGCCGCGTAGACCTGCTCGGCCACGCCCAGCGCATTGGCGCCGGGCGACAGGAAGATGCCCACGGCCGCCATGTTCTTCTTGTCGCTCCACGAGCGCAGCGTGTAGTCGCTGGCGCCCAGC